>CAKUSI010000391.1 GCA_934678955.1 uncultured Austwickia sp.
GTATTCTCCCAAGTCGGAGCACCCTCTCCCGTCCCGACAGGCCGACCGGGACCTACCCGCGTGAATACTCCAGGTGGGTAGCCGCAGGGTAACTGGGCAAATCGAGACCCTTGCGCGCGCCGAGGAGAATCATCCGCCGCCGTGACTGCGGCGTACCGTAATCCGCCGCCTGCAGCACCTTCACGGGGGTGACGATGTCGTACTCGCCGCTGACCTCGAACATCTCGATAACCTCGTCGAGGAGCTGGCGGTGCTTACCGACCATGAGACCTGCGACGTTCTCCATGAGGAAGTATCGCGGTCGTAGCTCAAGTACGACTCGCACGAACTCCTTTAGCAGAGCGTTGCGAGGGTCGTCGATGGCGCGACGACCGATCATTGAGATGCCTTGGCATGGCGGGCCGCCGGCAACCAGGTGGATCTCGCGGTCGCCGATCCAGGACTCCTCGCGGATCGTGGATCCTGTGATCTTGGAGACATCGGCGCAGAACGTCTTCCCGTAGGGGAAGTTGAACTCGTGGACGGCGGCGTGGATCGGATCGTATTCGACGGCTGCCGCGATCTCGTAGCCTGCCTGCTCGAGGCCCAACGAGAGCCCCCCGGCTCCGGCGAAGAGGTCAACGGCAATTGGGCGGCGAACATCGATCGACATGCGAGTAACCGTAACGAGTCCGAGGCTGGGGTCGTCGGAGGCGCGCACGCGGTACATCCATCCGCTGAGGAATCAGACAGCAGCCAGGGCATCCTTGACCGTTGAGTCCTTGGGGACCCCCGGCGGCGATTCATTCCGACCGGCACCCTGATCGCCAGCAACTGCGCCGAAAGCCCCGCTCAGAGCGCCCGCTGTCACCGAAGCGATGGCCCAGTGCGCCGGTCGCGAGCCAGCACCACCTGCCTGTCGGCTCAGCGCGCTTCATTGGTGGGCGCCATACCGCAAACGATCGTTTCCGGTGCGGTCTGCCGGCGGCCGATCGTCGGCGGCGTCCGCCAGGCCCGCGCCCGGCCGCTGTGCAGGGGACTTCGGGCAGGTGTGCAGCCGACTTCGAACATCCACAAGTGGCCGGCAGCGACGGAAAACGACAGTCCACCGGAACCCGCTACCGAAACCCGATCGCACCGAAACCGCCTATAGATCGTTTTCGGTTGCCTCGGTAGAATGGGACGAGACTCACCGAGAGGGGAAGCCGATCATGGCGCAGGGGTTCGACATTGAGCAGCGCTGGCCCGAGCTGTTCGCGCAGCTCGATGCGACCCAGCGGCGCGCTGTGGTGCAGTCGCTCGCCGCGGCCTGGCACGAGGGCTGGACCCCGAACCGGGAGGACGTCGAGAACCTGACCGACGAGGCCCGCGGCGCGATCGACGCCGCGGAGTACCGGCGCCGGGCACACGCCGCGGCGCGGCGGGTTGTGCCGGTCGAGCGTCGGGTTTTCGTCCGTGACGTGAAGCCCTATGAGGTCCCCGAGCGTCTGGATGATTTGAAGGGTCCGGCGGGCGGCGTTGTCGAGCTGCCCCACACGGTGCTTTGGGCACCCGGTGGTGGACGGGTTGACCTTGATGAGGAGGGCGGGGTCGGCCTGGCCTACCGGGCGGTGGTGGCGGAGGGCAGCGTTGCCGACCAGGTGGCCATCTTGAACCGGGACCGGCTGGTGGCCGTGTGGCAGGAGCTGCTGCTGCCGCGGCGTGCTCGCGAGCTGTGGGAGGCTCGTTTCCCCGAGCTGCGCGCCGCGGTGAGTGTGTGAGTGCCGAGACCGACGCGCAGCGTGAGGTAACCCGCGTCGCCCTGGCCGGCATTGCCGGGGCCGGTTTCGCTCTGGCGGGCTCTGGTGCGATCCGCGAGCACGGCGTGAGCGACCGGCCTACCGAGGACGTCGATCTGTTCACCCCGAGACAGGATTCGGCCGAGTTCGGCCGCGCTGTCGAGCGCGTCGTCGCGGACCTGCGGGGGAGTGGCTATGAGGTTGAGGAGGTCCGCCGCGTCGAGCAGTTCGCGCGGTTGCAGGTGCGCACCGCCGAGGGGTTACAGCTTGATGTCGATCTGGGCGTTGACTGGCGCGCGAACGCCCCGGTGAGGCTCGACGTCGGCCCCGTGCTGAGCCTGGAGGATGCGGTCGGCAACAAGGTGTCTGCGGTGTACTCGCGGGGTGAGCCGCGCGACTACCTCGACCTCGATGCGATCCGGGGGTCGGGCCGGTTCACCGACGAGGAACTGGTGAACGCGGTTGCCGAGCGTGATGCCGGTTTCGAGGTGAGCATGTTCGCGCAGCAGCTGGAGGCCGTGCATCGGGTGACGCTCCTGGACGTTGAGCGCTACGGCATCACCGCCGAGCAGTTGGACGGCATCAAGGAGCGCTGCACGCGCTGGGCTGCTGACCTACGTCGTGAATCTGAAACCACCACGGCGGAGGCCGCGCGTCCTCCTGGGCTGCACCGTTCACCGTTGAGTGCGAGCTACCCGCGGGCGGCCACCGAGGCGACCCGTGGCGGAGCGGAGCAGTCCGGCGTGGCACCACGTCGGGGCGGCCCCTATCTCCCCGGCCGGGGCTACGGCGGAGGCGGGCGAGGGGAGGGGCGATGAGCAACGTCGTGGGTTACGCCCGCGTGTCCCGGCATGACCAGAACCCGGCCGCGCAGGAGGCCGAGCTGCGCGCGGCCGGCGCGGTGCGGGTGTTCGTCGACCAGGGTGTGGCTTTCGCCGTTATGTGGCGGGGTTCTGTTGATGCTCGGTGGCGGTCCGGGTGGGGCCCCGCCATCCGGAGACGATCGGTTCCCACGCGCTGGGTCAGCCGTCGGTGACCGCAGTCGGATTAAGGCCGCCCGCACGCTGGATCGCCCTGTAGACGGTGGAGCGGCCGACGTTGAACAGCTCGGCCAGTTCGAGCGTGGTGTGCTCGCCGGCACGCGCCAAGGAGACCAAGTGTGCTTCTTGACGGGGCGTGAGCTTGGGCTTCTTGCCTCGCAGCCGGCCCTTGGCCTTTGCGACGGCCATGCCCTCGCGGGTGCGGGCACGGATCAGGTCGGCCTCGAACTCGGCCACCATCGCCAGGACGTTGAACAACAGCCGGCCGACTGGATCGGTGGGGTCGTGGACGGAGCCGCCAAGTTGTAGGCGGACGCCTCTGGCGGTCAGTTCGGCGACGATGTCGCGCGCGTCAGGGACCGAGCGGGCGAGCCGATCGAGCTTTGTCACGACGAGGGTGTCGCCAGACCGGCATGCGGCCAGGGCCTCGCGCAGACCGGGACGGGCGACGCGCGTGGTGCCGGTCAGACCGTGGTCTACGTAGATGCGATCGGTCGGCACGCCGAGGGCTTCCAGGCCGGTGCGCTGGGCCGTGAGGTCTTGTTCGTTGGTGGAGACGCGGGCGTAGCCGATCTTGAGCTCACTCATCTGTGCAGTGTCCCGTATAAGGCCCCTTCACCGGGCATTTTCTCGGGCGGGTCTATCGGGACGACGCCCGCCGTGCGGGGACTGAGGCCGACGCGATGATGCATCCCGTCCCGGTGGAGGTTCCACTTACGGGACGGTCAATGCTCATGCCGCAGACCTCCCCCTCCCGCCGCAGAAGAGGTAACAGCGTTTGCT
>CAKUSI010000392.1 GCA_934678955.1 uncultured Austwickia sp.
GCGAACTGGCCGAACAGGTCATGAGAGATCTGCGGAAGGAGGGCCGGCCCTGTGCCCGGGTGCACCTGAAGGTGCGGTTCGCACCGTTCTTCACGAAGATGCGGGTACGCAAGCTCCGCGAACCGACCTGGGATCCCGCTGTGGTCGCTTCCACGGCTCTGGACCTGTTCACCGAGCTGGGGGACGAGCGACGGGTACGCCTGCTCGGCATCAGGGGCGAGATGGTGCCGCCGCCGGAGGGTTATTGACGGGCCCTGCGACAATGCTGCGGTGCTGACCATCGAAGGACCCATCGCGTCATCCGCCGAATTGCGGACCCATGTCATCTCGCGCATCGAGTCCGGCGAGTGGGCGGCGGGGGAGCGATTGCCGAGCGTACGCCGGCTCGCCGAGCAGCTCGGTCTCGCGCCCAACACCGTCGCGAAGGCCTACCGCGAACTCGAGGCCGCCGGCTGGGTCCACACCGCAGGACGACAGGGCACGCTCATCGCGGCCCGGGAAAGCGGAGATGTGGAGGCTCGGGCGCTCGCCCTGGCGATGGCGTACGCCCGGGAGATGCGCGGGCTCGGTCTGACCCCCGACGCGATGGCGAGCTTCCTCAATCGAGCCCTGGCGCAGCCCGAATAACGCCCGCGTGGTTATCGATGCGACACGAGGAGCCGAATCATGTATGCTCACTCCTCGGTCGGCAACGACCACCGACAACACGAATAACGGGCTGTAGCGCAGCTTGGTAGCGCACTTGACTGGGGGTCAAGGGGTCGCAGGTTCAAATCCTGTCAGCCCGACGTTTGCCCAGGTGAGAGAAGGTTCCTCCCCTGGGCATTGTCGTATCTACGGCCGATGTGACCGCTAGAGTGACCGCTAGAAACTGAGAAGGTCTGCTGCACCAGGTGGTGCAGCAGGCCCTTCGTGGTTTCAGGGCATAGGCGACGGCTGCCGCGGGCGTGAGCGCCCTTGCCCTCGGGAGGCTAGGAGAGTGCCTTGGCGAGGTGGACGATCGAGTAGTCCCCGACGGGTGTGCGTCCCGTCTCCACGTAGCCGCTGCGCTCGTACAGCCGCATGTTCGCGGTTGAGTGCTCTCCGGTGAAGAGCTGCATCTCTCGTGCATCGGGGAACACGGTCTCAGCCTCGCCGAGCAGGAAGCTCCCGACGCCCTTTCCCTGGCAATCAGGCACCACGGTCAGGCGTCCGAGCTCGACCGCGGAGCCGATCCGACGGAGACGCACGGCTCCGACGAGGCGGCTGTCCTCTCGGACGCCGAGGGCAGCCACGTCCGGATCGTTCAGCTCCGCGCGCAGCTCTTCGAGGCTCTGGGTGAGCGGTGGCAGGTCGAGATCGTGGTGAGCCTGTGCCTCGGTGACGTAGGCGGCGCGCTGGAGCGTCAGGACCTCTCCGGCGTCGGCATCGCTCAGCATTGTGACCGTGTACTCGTTCTTCTTCGGCCTGCTGACCGCGTCGTCGTTCGCCATACACTAATCCTATGCGGTGGCCTACTTGCGCCACCTCGGCCACTTCGGCATCCCGCGGCCCCTCCACGTCTCCACGAGACCGGCGGCCCAGCGAACGGACGCGAAGAGCCCGTAGCCGGCCCCGGCGAGGCCCACGGCGACCACGAGCCAGCGCCCGATGCCGAGCCACACGCTTCCGTCCACTTCCAGCGCCCACTGAGCGCCCGTGATGAGCCCAGCGATGCCCATCCAGAGCCCGGCGACGACCACGGCCACAGGCAGGAGCACGAGGCACATCGCGGCGGCGGCCGACCAGAGCTGGCGCGCCTCCAGCTTCGCCGTCGCCTGCATGATCCGCTCGGCCTTCTCATTCGAGGCGTCGAGGTTCGCCGTCATCGTGGCCGAGGCCTCCCCGGCGACCTGCTCGACGGCCTTCTCGACCCGCTCCTCGGTGCGCTTCTCGATCCGCTGCACCGCGCCGCCGACCTGGCTCACGAGCTTCTGGTTCGCCGCGGCCTGCGCCTTGAGCCCGTCAATCGCCGAGGCCGTAGCCGCGTGATTCTTCTGCGCCTCGGCGATCAAACTCTGCGAGGCGGCGCTCAGCCGCTTCCCGTCGAGACTCTGCACGAACTCGCTGAGCGTCTGTTCGATCTCGGTCAGCCTGCTCTCGACGCTCTCGATCTGCGGTGACGTGCTGACGGACGGCTGCGAGGTCGACGCCCGGTCGATGCGCTTGCTCATCTCCTCGTCCATGACCTTGACGAAGCCCGCGAGCTTCTTCTGCTGTTCGGTCAGCCGGTCGATCCTCGCGTTCTGCGCCTCGACGGCGGCGAGGATCGAGGTCAACGCCTCCATCGTCCCCGGACTGCCGAGCTGCTGCCGCTGCTCGCCCTGCGCGTTCTGCTGCTTCAGCCTGTCGAGCGCTGCGCTCATGTTCCTGCTCCTTCTGCTGCTGGTGGTAGTCGAAGAACGCCTGTGCGCCCTCTGGGGTGAAATCTGCCGACAGGGCACTCGTGCGCTTACGGCGCTCGGCGCGCCCGGACTCGCCGCGGCGGTCCTCGATGTAGAGCGTCCAGCTCTCCTTGCCAACGTTCTTCCCTCGCTTGCTGACGGTGGAGTGCAGGCGCATTCGCGGCGCTCGCTCCCCGTCGTCGCCAAGGTGCTGGTTCTGCTCCGCGATCACCGCTTCGAGACCGGCCTTGTCCACCGCTCGGGGGTCGGCCAGTGCGGCGCTCATCCGGTCGCCCATCTCGCGGTCGAGCCCGCCCTCGGCGAAGTCCTCGCGACGCAGCTCCCAGTCCTTCGGTGCGCGCTCCAAGCGCTTCACGACCGAGAGCCCGTGCTCACGCATCAGTTCGTCGTTCGCCGACTGCACGCCACGCTGATTCCCGGCCTTGCGGTCGTGGAACGAGCGGTAGTCGCTGAGTGCCTTCCCTGTGCGGTTGTTGTGGTTGATGACCAAGATGTGGTTGTGCGGCTTCCGGCCGCGTCCATCCACATGGCTGACCACGAGGCAGTCCGAGTCCGGGTGCATCCTCTTCGCCAGCAGGTATCCCAGATCGTTCACCCGCTGCACGTCCTCCGGGCTCTTCGGGTCGAACTCCTCGTCGCTGAAGCTCTGGCGATAGTGCAGCGCCTCGACCTCGCGTGTGGTGTTCTGCGTCAGCGCCCGGGCGCGCGCCGAGAACGCACCGGGGCCACCCGGCACGTCGCACGTGATCGCGACGCCGCGCTCGTCCTCCCTGCCCCGGATGTAGCGCTCGGTGTCGGCGGCGCTCGTGCTCGGGCTGTAGTGCGTGGTGCTCATGACGCCGTCCGATCGCCGAGCAGCGCCCGGACATCGCGCAGCAGCTCGATCAGCTCGGGCACCTCCGCCGACACCGCCACCGCCTCACCGGCACGCGCGCGGCGGTCCAGGTCGTTGACGTTGATCGCCAGCGGGCGCACCTGCGCGGCCAGCTCGCGGGCGTCGGCCGAGGCCTGCACGCGCGACTCGACCCCGAGCAGGCGCGCGGCTACAGCGGCGTCCAGCTCCTCGTTCCGAGAGGCGTGCAGCGCATCGCGCACGACGGTCCGCACCCACG
>CAKUSI010000393.1 GCA_934678955.1 uncultured Austwickia sp.
GTCGTGGTGGCGAAGGCGGCCGTCCCTCGTGGCGCGGTGATCGCCGCCACTGACCTGATGGTTGCGAGGGTGTCGCTGGATCCGGCGATCGCCTCGATTCCCGCCAGCAAGGTGTCGACCATTGTGGGCCAGCGTGCCGCGCTCGACATCTCAGCCGGCGGGCTGCTTACCCCCGACGCGATCGCCCCCGAGACCGTCCCGGCCAAGGGTGAGACCGTCGTCGGCCTGTCTCTGGTGGACGGGATGCTGCCCGCCATTCCCTTGAAGACAGGCGACGACGTGCGGGTGGTGCAGACTCCCGGCGCGCAGGGCCAGGTCGGCGATGTCTCGCCGGTGACGATCGCGGCCAAGGTCGTCGCGGTCACGCGCTCGCAGGACGGGCAGTTCGCGCTCGTCGACCTGCTGGTGAGTGCGGACGCCGCACCCGATCTGGCAGCCCGGGCCGCGACAGGCAAGGTCGCGGTGGTGCTCGACTCCCGGGAACGGTGACGACATGCCCCTCTTCACCGTTGCGTCCGTCTCGGGCTCGCTGGGGGTGACGACCTTGTCGGTCGGGCTCGCCCTGACGTGGCCCCGTCCGGTGGTGCTGGTGGAAGCTGATCCTTCGGGCGGCTCGGCGATCCTGGCGGGCTACTGCACCGGGGTCGCGCGGCCGGGACTCTCCGAGCTGGTGCTGGCGCACCGGCACCACCAGTTGGCCGACGAGCTGCCGTCGCGGCTCTTCCCCCTGGCCGACTCGAACGCGAGCCTGTTGCCTGGGCTCCGCGCGCACCAGCAGGCCGCGTCGCTTCTCGGCGTGTGGGACGCGCTCCTGGACGCCCTCCGCGGACTCGAGGCGGACACGGGCGTGGACATCGTCGTGGACGCCGGCCGCCTGGGCATGGTCGGCAGCCCGGAGCCGCTGATCTCGGAGTCGGACGTGACCTTGGTCGTATCGGGGACCGGTTTGCCCGAGCTGGCCCGGGTGCGGTCATGGCTGCCCGGTCTCCGGGAAGGCTCGATGGGCGACGTGCGGTTGGTCATCGCGGGCCCAGCACGTCGGTACAGCACGTCCGAGGTCACCAAGACCCTGGGCGTGCCGGTGGTCGGCGAGGTCGCGTGGGATCCGGACGCCGCGCGGTGGTGGTCCCACGGGGAGCCCCAGCGTCGGTTCGACCGTTCGGCGCTACCTCGGTCCGTGGTGGCGTTGGGTGAGTCGCTGCGAGCCCTCGCGCCGCGCACCGAAGACGCGCTACCGGGTACCAGGGCGGGGGCGGAGCGATGACGAAGCAGCCGCAGCCCACGTGGGATAGGCCCGACCTGGCCAGCGTGCCCCTGTTCACCGCATTTGCCGACGGTACCGATCCGGCCCGGCCGGGTCGCGTCCGCTCCGGTTTCACCCTGTCGACGGCCGTCGCCACGACGCCCGCGCCGTCCTCCCTTCATGTGGTTGGCCGCGGGCCGAAGTTGGGACCGCAGGGAGCGTCTACAGAGCGGTCGGCCGAGGTGGACTGGGACGAGGCGTCGGAACTGCGCGCGCTGGCGTCCAAGCGGTTCTCGGAGCGCGTCGGGCAGTCGACCCTGGCCGACGAAACTGCGCGGCAGGAACTGGGGCGGGCCGTCATCATGGAGGTCGTCCAGGAGGCGACCGAGGCCCGGTTCGCCGTCAACGGCTCGGTCAGCTCCGCCACCGCGCAGGACGCCTTGGCGCAGGCCGTCTTCGACCTGATGTTCGGGCTGGGCCGGCTGCAGCCGTTGGTCGATCGCCCGGACGTCGAGAACATCATCGTCGTCGGGCACGATCGGGTGTTCCTGGACCTGGTGGGCGGAGAGAAGGTGCCGGGGCCGCCGGTCGCGGCGTCCGACGAGGAGCTGATCCAGCTGCTTCAGGACCTGGCCTCGAGGGCCGATCCGCCGCGCGTGTTCTCGGACGCCAACCCCGACCTGCACCTGAACCTGGACGGCGCACGCCTGGCGGCGTCCGCGTTCGTCACCCATCGCCCCAGCGTCGTGATCCGCCGACACCGCCTGGTGCGCATCACCCTCGACGACCTCGTGGGCCTGGACACGGTCAGCCCCCTGCTCGCGTCGTTCCTCGCGGCCGCTGTGAAGGCACGCTTGTCGATCGTGGTCTCCGGCCAACAAGGCGATGGCAAGACCACGCTGCTGCGGGCGTTGTGCGCCGAGATCGGCCCGGAAGAGGTGCTGGGCACCTTCGAGACCGAGCGGGAACTCGGTCTGGAGCAGTTGGTCGACGAGCACCCCGTCGTGTTCTCGTGGGAAGCGCGTCCCGGTTCGGGCGAGCGGGGACCTGATGGGCGTCCGGTGAACGAGTTCACCCTGCAGGACGGGATGCACGCCTCGTTCCGGTACGCGCTCGACCGGCAGATCGTCGGCGAGGTCCGCGGACGCGAGGTCGCGCAGATGATCATGGCCATGGAGTCCGGCTCGGGCTCGTTGTCGACGACGCACGCCGCGTCGGCGTCCGACACGATGGAGAAACTGGTCAGCTGCGCGATGCAATCCGGGGAGTTCACCCGCGACTCGGCGGTGATGAAGCTGGCTCGCTGCCTCGGCCTCGTGGTGCAACTGCGTTCCATGTACGTCCGCGGCCGCGACGGCTCGCTCCGCAAGCGTCGCGTGGTCGACGAGGTGCTCGCGATCACGCCGGGCGAGGAGTCCGCCGGCTACGCCGCGACCACCGTCTTCCGCAGCGACCCCGACGGCCCGGCCGTCGCCTTCGTACTACCCGACCACCTGCGAATGCTGGCCGCCCACGGGTTCACGGCGAACGAGTTCCTGGTGGAGGCGCAACGCCACGGCGGTGTCGCATGAACCCGCTGGTTCCCGCGCTGGTGAGCGTCCTCGGCGTCGGTGGCCTGATGGGGCTGGTCGCCGGGCTCCGGCGCGTGCCGATCCCGACGGCCGCCCCGGCGACGCCCCGAGTCCTGGCGCGGCTTGCTTCGGTCCCGCGCCGCGTCCTGGTCGCCGGTGTCCTCGCGGCCGTGGCCGGGGTGGTGGTCGCCCTGCTGTCGGGCTGGGTGATCGCCATCGTGGTCTTCCCGCTGGCGGCGGTCGGCCTGCCGGTGGTCCTGGGCGTCTCGGACGAGTCCCACACGATCGAACGCCTCGAAGGCCTGGCGGAGTGGACGCGCAACCTGGCCGGCGTGATCACCGTCGGTGTCGGCCTGGAGGGCGCCCTCGTGGCCACCCTGCGCACCGCACCCGACGTGATCCGTCCGGAGGTGACCACCCTGGTGAGCCGGATCCGGTCCCGGTGGAACACGGCCGAGGCGCTCCGCGCGTTCGCCGACCAGTTCAACGACTCGACCGGTGACCTGGTGGCAGCCACCCTCATCCTCGCGGCCCAAAAGCGGGCGGACGGTCTCTCCCAGATCCTGTCCGGGCTCGCCGAGTCGGTGTCCGCGGAGGTCGCCGCCCGGCGCCACCTGGAGGCCGACCGCAGCAAGCCGCGCCAGACCGCGCGGATCGTCACCCTGATCACCGTGGTGTGCCTGGTGGGGAT
>CAKUSI010000394.1 GCA_934678955.1 uncultured Austwickia sp.
GTTTGCGCCTGCGAGTGACTCCGTCCGCGCATCGCGATGCCGAACTCCTCGGCCACCTCAAGCTGTCGGCTTCAAAGACCTAGAGAAGCCGGGGGGCGCGACAGTCGACAAGGGCAGGGCTGCCTCAGCCCAGAGGGTTGCACCGGCTCGGAGCGCACCACCCGCCGCGCGGTCGCGAAAGTCAAAACAGGCCTACCGCGCGGGACAGGCACTACAGCGTCACTTCGTTATCGGCGTGGCGTTACCGCTGTTCAAGCGGCCACTGCGTGATGATCGCGTGGTGTTTGCCGCACTGGATGTGACGTTCCGGCGGCTGGGCGGGGTGCCGACCTACGTGCTGACCGACAACGAGAAGACTGTCACCAGCGAGCACATCGCCGGCATCCCCGTGCGGAACCCGCAGCTGGTGGAGTTCGCCGAGCACTACTCCGTCACCGTGCACACTTGCGTCCCCGCGGACCCGTCTGTTGCTTCAGCGTTCGTGTCCGCTGTGGTGGGGTCGGATCAGACCACACTCGTAGGGTCTTCATGGACCTGAGGAGGTCGTGTTGACCGCAGCATCGAACGCCCCGGACTCGTCGGGGAGGCGAAGGGCCAAGAAGTTCTTGTCGCCGTCGGCGAAGTACGAGCTTTGGCTACGGCTGGTGCGCGGCGAGGCCTCGATCAGTTCGGCGGCTGCCGAGGCGGGCGTGGACCGCTCGACCGTGATCCGAATCCGGCAGGTCGCCAAGGAGGGCGCCATGTCTGAGACGGTCAAGGAACTCGCGGTCAAGCTGATGCTCCTGGAGGGAAAAGGGGGGCGGGTCTGATGGTCGGCGCGCCGGTCCCGGCCCGGGTCGACGCCGACACCAAGGCCGCCCTGCTGGGCCTGGTCGGCCAGGCCCGCGACGCCGGATGGAGCCTCGAGGGCGCCTGCCAGGTTCTGCAGCTGGACCCGCGTCGGGTGCGCCGGTGGACCCGACGGACCCGGCACCCGCACGGGTTGATCGATGCCCGTCCCGGCGGGGCGGTCAACGCGCTGACGCCAGAGGAGATCGAGGCGATCCTGACCGGGTTCGAGGACTGGGGCGAGAAGGACCGTTCCCACCGCCGGTTGGCGCACCGCGGCTCTTACGAAGGCCGGTTCTGGGTCTCCCCATCGACGGTCCGCAGAGTCCTGGACGCCGCCGACCTGCGCTTCCGGGCCCGGCCCCGGCCGGCGCGTAGCGAACGGCGACCGTTCCCCTCCTGGGCGTCGTACACCCCGAATTCCATCTGGATATACGACACGACCCACTTCCCGCGGGCTGGGATGGCGGTGTTGATCATCGAGGACCTGGTCTCCCGGAAGTGGATCACCCACGTGGTCTCCGCCGAGGAAACCCATACCCAGGTCATCGCCGCGTTCGAGCAGGCCCTGGACGCCGAAGGGCTCCTCCAGGCCGCGGTCGAACGCGCCGAACAGCTCGGCGCCCGCGTCGATCCCGACCTCGACGACGGGATCTCCCCGCTCCTGCTCGCCATCTCTGACAACGGCTCGCAGATGATCGCGACCAACACGCGTGCGTTCATGGCCATGGTCGCGATCGCGCAGCACTTCGGGCGTCCTTCGACCCCGACCGATCAGGCGTGGATCGAGTCCCTGAACGGGACGATCAAGTACGACTGGCCGCACCTGCTGCAGTGGACACGCTGACGATGTCCGCGGGAGCGTTGAACCTCGCCTCAGGACTCGGTGGATTCCTCAAGTGCTGCCATGACCGCTCGGAGCTGCGCGGTGTAGACGGGGAGGTCGTCCAGTGCCGTGTTCAGGATGATGTCGAGATCGATCGACCAATAGCCGTGCACGATGCGGTTCCGAAGCTGGGCGGGTCGAGTCCAGTTCACCTGCGCGTGAGCGTTCTTGAACCCGGTCGGCAGCCGTCCCGCGGCTTCACCGAGAACGGTGAAGCCTCACAGCAGCGCGTCACGTCGTTGGCGGTCGCCGGTCAAGGCGTCCAGGTCGTAGCCGACGACCAGCCGTTGTGCTTCCTCGGCGGCATCGATCATCTCGGCGAGGACGAGGATCTCACGCGGCGGCATAGAGGGGCTCTGCCTCCGCAAGGACGCTCGGCTGGAGTCGAGGGTGGATGGCACGGCGGGAGACGAGATCGACGGGTCGACCCAAGATCTCGCCGAGTTCGAGGGCCAGGTCTTCGATCTCCCACCCGAGGCGGTGGTCGGGCATCAGGGTGTAGAGGACGTCGATGTCGCTGTCCTGGGTGGCCTCCCCGCGGGCGACGGAGCCGAACACGTCCAAGCGGGCCACGCCGTACCGCGTGCACACCTCGCGCAGTCGTTGCGCATCGACGCCGCTCAGGACCATGCGCCCCAGTTTACGTCGGCGGCCCAAATTCCGACTCCTGCCGCCTGGTCCTGAGGTCGACCACATCTGGGTCGCTGTGGCTGCCTACGGCCTGGTCGGCGCCCCGCCACCCGAAGCAGCGGTAGGGGACGCCGCGTGGGCGTCGGCTTCGGGACGGCCGACGGGAGTGCTGGCGGCGTCGGTTCCGTGGTCGGCAGCAGTCCCGCGCACATCGCGTTCGCGGGATGGGTTGGGGTCGGGACATCCCTGACGTACTCCCGGGGGCGGCTCGATCGGGGAGATGTCCGCAGAAGGCTGGGGACGGTTCCCGTAGCCGGGCAGCGCCGGGACCCAGTGTCCGTGGCACGGGTTGACGGTGCCGCCGCGGTACGGATCGCTCGGCCGAGAGGACAGGCGGCGGCGCGGCAGTCCTGGGACGTGAGCGGTACGGGTGCCGAGGTGGGGATCTTCGTCGCCGGCGGGCGAGGTCCGCGGCCCGCCGTCTGGGATGTGGCCCTTCCCGGGGGAGAGTTCGGGACCCCCTCAGCGCACGCTGCCGAGTCAGCGTTCGTGACGTGTCTGGGTCCGGCGGCGAGGGGAGGTGGCTTCTGTGGCCGCAACCTCGCAGCTCGCGGCGGCGGGGAGGTCGAGGAGGCCGCTGCGGTCGATGCTTCGTCCCAGTGAAGGTGACGCCTTGTGCTGGCGGAGCCAGCCACGTACGCGCTCCCCCTGCTCGTCACGTGGCGCGTCTAGAAGGTTCAGATCGCGGAGCAGAATCGAGACGGTCTGCGGGGCTGGTCGCCGTACGCGCAGGTCCAGGTCTTCGTAGAACCGCTCGTCCATCATGTCCACACCTCCACCTCGACTATCGGCTGTCGATGCTCGTTGCGCACTTCCAAGACCGACATTCTGACACCCGGTCAGAGAAGACACTCCTCCTGTCGGCGCATCTCCGGGGCCTCTTCGCCCAGCAGAGGAAGCCACAGACCCGGGACCTCGCCTCGGATCGTGAGGTGCAGGAGCGCAGCCCCTCCCGGTCCTCGGGGAACCACGAACTGTTCGTCCGCGATACGCCGGTTTAGGGACGTGGCCAGGAAGCCCGGTGATTGTCAACGGCGGTGAGACCACTGGTCAGGATTTCTGTGTCTGAGCCTCCTGGGGGTCGGTGGTGGAGA
>CAKUSI010000395.1 GCA_934678955.1 uncultured Austwickia sp.
CCGCTGAGGGCCGCCACGCAGCGAGCGGTGCGACGCCGCACGGTCCGGGCGCACACGCCCCACTCCTGGGCCACGACTGCGCTGAGCTGGCGGCTCGACAGGCCCGCGACTCCGCCCTCGCGGGCATGGCCATCGGCCTGGAGGGTCTTCGCGGCCTCGATCAGACTGACCAGCAGTTCCCGGTCCTCGTCGGTGATGACGTCCTCGGCGCACGCCCAGGCGAGCAGTTCAGCCAACTCGGCTGCCGGGTCGTCGTCATAGACGAGCCGATCGTCGGTCGGGTCGACGGGGCCCAGCGAGACGGTCGAGAGCCGGCGCGGCTGGTGGTGCGTCGAAGCGCCGCAGTCCAGTAGCACCCCTTCACGCAGCTGACCGGCGACCTTCGCGGCCACCCAGTGCGGACGCCGCCACGGCAGCCCGCGGACCTCCACCCACAACTGGGCGGCCAGCACCTCGTCGACCCGATCGTCGGCCAGTCCCAACCGGCGGCGGACGCGCAGCGCGGTCGGGAGGAGGAGCCACGCGAGCACCAGCGCTGCCTCCCGATCGTCGGCGCCGTCGAAGGCCGCCAGCCGGGCGAGGCCGAGCAGGACGCCGTTGGCGACCGCGGGATCGGCCGCTCGTCGCCAGGCGTCCAGCCCGGCCGGGTCGTCGACGACCCCCAGCCGGGGCTCGATGGCGACCCATTCCGCCCAGTGTTCCTTGACGACGGACGCCATCCGCTCGTCCTGCAAACCCAACATCTCGGTGATGTTCATGGCCGTGGTCCTTCCGCGTGGGTATGCGGGAAGATCACCAATCGGACGTTGTTCCTTTCGCAGTCCACAGGGCTTCGCGGCATCGAAACGTGACCCACGACGCGGCCAACACCGACCAAAGTGCCTAGTCGGCCCCGTGTTACCCCGCGTAGCCCCTGACACGCCCTGCCAGAGACCTGGGATGCGCCGGCGCATGAGAAGTCGGCCTGCCGCGTCACGGAAGCAACGACGCGGACGGCGCAGGGCCGCGTGCGGAGAGGTTCGCGATAATCAGCGGGTGAAGAACGTGATCGGGCCCGGCGGCGTGCGGTATCCGGTCATGCCAGACGTCGAGCGGCTCCTGCGCTCGATGGACCGTGATGCGCTGCAGTCGCTGGTGCTCGAGATGGCGGGGTACAGCCCCGAGGCCATGCGCTCGCTGCAGTTGCGCGCCGCACCTGAGGACGAACCGACGGCCTCCGAACTCCTGGCGGTGGTGGACGCTGCGCTGGCCGGAGTCGACCTCGACTACCACGACCCCTTCTACGAAGACGTCGACGACGGCGTCCAAGGGGTCGAGGAGTCCGTCGACGAACTGGAGCGGCACCTCGACGGGGGTGCCCACCCCGTGGTGCGGCGAGTGCTCCAGCACCTGCTCACCCGACTGGGCGACCTGGCGCGGGACGCCGACAACGCGGACGCCCTGCTCGAGGTGGCCGAACGGGCGTCGACGCTGTTCGGACGGGCGGTCGCAGGGCACCCGGACCCGGTCGGCCTCGCCCGCTGGGTGGTCGGCTTCCGGGTCGAGTACGGCGGCTGGCCATCACTCGCTTTGGGCGCCGTGGCCCACGCGTTCGACGAGCCCGCCTGGGACGCCTACCGCGCGAGTGTCGCGACGCTGGGCGGCGGTGGACCGGCGGCCGACCCCTATCGCAGCGAGATCGACCGCATGCTGCTGGAACTGGCCGACCACGACGGCGACGTCGACCGGGCCGTCGCCCTGCTGTCCGGAGGTGACCACCCGTACTACCGGGAGATCCTCCGCCGACTGCGTGACACCGGACGGCCGGCTGACATCCTCGCCTGGCTGGACCGAGCAGTCACCCAAGGCTGCGTGGATGTCGCCTGGCGGGCGGGACCCGCCATCGTGCCCGTCGAGGACGCCGTCGACGCCTACCTGGACGGTGGGCGTCCGGACGCCGCCCTCGCGATCGCGCGGACGCTGTTCGACCGCGACCTCAGCGTGGACGCCTTCCGGTTGCTGAGCCAGGTGGCGGAACGGTGCGGGCGCCGGGACGAACAACGCACTTGGGCGTTCGAGCAGGCCACCCTGCGGGCGCACAGCAGCGGCGGCGCCCACCTCGTCAGGCTCCACCTCGCCGACGGCAACGTCACGCACGCGTGGGAGGCAGCCGACGCCTTCGGCGCCGGCCACGCGTGGCGAGAACTCGTGGACGCCTCGGAAGACGACTTCCCGCTCCGGGCGGGCCGCTTGTGCCTGGCTCAGGTGCTGGAGTCCCTCACCACACCGGACTCGAAGCGGTACCCGGCCATCGTTGATCTCCTCGTGAGAGCTCGCGCCCTCTACGACGCGGCTGGCCACCGGGCCGAGGCGGACGCCGAAATCATCCGCTTACGCGCGGTCTACCGCCGCCGCCCCGCCCTGATGTCAGCCATGAACCGGGCCGGACTACCCTCTTGACCCCACGCCGAAGTTCGGTGGAGCGCGAAGGTTCAGCTGCCAGGCTGACCTCGCGTCCCGGGTGGCATCGGGACGTTCCCATTTAGGACTGTTGGGACTTTCCGATCGGGACGTTCCAATTTAGGGCTGTTGGGACTTCCCGACGGCAGAACCGCGCCCAACTCACTGAGGAGACTGGTCGCTCTCCCCCCGGCCCTGCGAATGTCCTCGAATTCTCTCCGCGTCGTCACTCATGGTGTCCGCCGTCGCTCGGTCGAGGTAGTCGAGGATCATCTCCATTTCCTCGTCGTCCTCTGCACCATAGATCGCTCTATCGAGCGGCGACCATCGATCCATCATGCGAGGAGGCTACTCGCGGGCGCCCTTCTTGCGGGACATGATCTGCCGTTCCAAGTGAGTGTGTTGACCACCTGCCGCTCACGAGCGGGTGGCCGCGTGCCGGAGGGAGCGAGGTCCGCCCGGCCGGCGGCCCTTTGGGTCGATCTTCTCTGGTACCAACCCGGCAGCCCACCTTCCCGCAATGAGCAGAACCGCACTCGTCCCGCGGATTGCAGTTGCCCCCGGGGGTCCAGTTGACGCCTCCCTAACGCTCGTGGCAGGGGTCCGCTGCAGGCTACGGCTCCACTGCATGACGGACAGCGTCAGTTAGGAAGACGGAGTCCTGGAGCTTGCTCGGGGAACCCGCGTGGCCAGGAGCCCTCGGCGCCGCAAGAGACCTACAAGTGCTCCCAGTGGAGGTCCCACTCCACCTGCCGGTTCTCCATACGCGCGGCGTGATCACTTCGGCGATAGCTGCAGACGAAGCAGGTACTTGGGGTGATGCCGTATCCAAATGAATCACTGCCAGTGGACAGTAACGTCGGGTGCCCGCACACCGGGCAGTCAAGCGGTTCCGGGCCCGGCGGTTCACCCGGATGCATGAATGGAACCGGAAGGGCCTTCTTGCGTCGCTGTTGCTCAACCTCATCTACGATTTCGAGGTAAGGGGGCGCGGATTATTTAGGTGTGCGTGTCGGGGTTGAGGGTGTAGTTCCATTCGCCGTGCCACTCGTGGCGA
>CAKUSI010000396.1 GCA_934678955.1 uncultured Austwickia sp.
ACCGTAGACAAGGGGGCGCCCCCGCCGATCCGGCGGGGGCGCCCCTTCGTGTGCTGCACGGGCGCGGCGTTGGCTCGTCCTACCGCGACCGGCCTGGGCGGGTCGCGGTCAGTCGCCGACGGCCTCGCGGCCGCGTCGCACGATCTTCGGGTCGGGACGGCCCACGACGGACTCGTCCTTGTCCTCGTAGTCGAAGAGGGACAGGTAGTAGCGCATCGCGTTGATCCGGGCCCGCTTTTTGTCGTTGCTCTTCACCGTCGTCCACGGGGCGTGGTCGGTGTCGGTGATGGCGAACATCGCCTCCTTGGCGGAGGTGTACGCCTCCCACTTGTCGAGGGACTCCACGTCCATGGGGGAGAGCTTCCAGCGCCGCACCGGGTCGATCTGGCGGATCGCGAACCGCGTCCGCTGCTCCGACTGGGTCACCGAGAACCAGAACTTCGTCAGCGTCGTCCCCGAGTCGACGAGCATCTGCTCGAAGAGGGGCGCGGTGCGCATGAACTGTCCGTACTCCTCGTCCGTGCAGAAACCCATGACCCGCTCCACGCCCGCCCGGTTGTACCAGGACCGGTCGAACAGGACGATCTCACCGGCCGTGGGGAAGTGCTCCACGTAGCGCTGGAAGTACCACTGCCCGGCCTCGGTCGTGGTGGGCTTCGTGAGTGCGACCACGCGAGCGGCGCGCGGGTTCAGGTGCTCCGTGAATCTCTTGATCGTGCCGCCCTTGCCGGCGGCGTCGCGGCCTTCGAAGACGAGGAGGTGCCGCTGCCCGGTGTCCTGCGTCCAGTACTGGAACTTCAGCAGCTCCACCTGCAGCGCGTACTTCAGCTTCTCGTACTCCGGGCGGCTCATGCGCTCGTCGTACGGGTAGTCCTCGCGCCAGGTCTCGACCGCCGACCCGCCCGGGTCGATCAGGTCGGGATCCGAGCCGTGGTCGTCGTGGCTGACGGTGTACCCCTGCGCGAGGAGGGCGTCGAGGTACTCCCGGAAGTTGGGTGGCATGCGGGGCTCCATGGGTCGGGCCGAGCGGAGACGAATCGATGCGAGCCTAGTGGGCGTGCCTGGACCCGGTCACCCGATGGCCGCCCTCGACCGCGCGCGACATCGGCGCGAGAACCGGCGGGCGGGGGGAGGCGTTCACCCGTCGCCGATACGGTGGGTGAGGCGCGTCCCGGACCGGGCCGCGCGGGGATCGCTGCGCACGGCGGCCCCGACCGGACGAGGGCGCGAACGCGCCGGAGGACCAGGCAGGGATATGGGGACTGGGGACAACGAGCGGCCGCGTCGGATGCTGGTGGTGCACGCCCATCCGGATGACGAGACCCTGGCGACGGGCGTGCTGATCGCGCGACGTGCGCTGGAGGGACAGGACGTGCACGTGCTGACCTGCACGCTCGGCGACGAGGGCGAGATCATCCCCCCGGAGCTGGCGCACCTGGGATCACATCGTGACGACACGCTGGGGGCGTACCGTCGCGGCGAGCTGGGACGCGCGGTGGCCGCCCTCGGCGCACACGTTCACGTCCTGGGCGAGGACGAGCTGGGACGGGGGAAGTCCCGCTACCGGGACTCGGGGATGGCCGGCACGGCGTCGATGAAGGATCCGCGGGTGCTCGCTCAGGCGCCCATGAAGCAAGTGGCCGACGACATCGCCGCGCACATCCGCGCGATTCGTCCCGACGTCGTCGTCACCTACGACGAGCGCGGCGGCTACGGACACCCGGACCACATCCGCGTCCACCACGCCGTGTGCGCCGCGGTGCACTCCCTCCCTGAGCAGGAGCGGCCGCCCCTGTGGGCCGTGGTCACGCCCTACAGCGAGGCCGTGAACGACCGCGCGTGGGCTGCCGCGCATACGCCTCGGGGTCGGGGGCTGACGTTCCTGCTGGAGGACGCCCCGCTGCCCGCGGGGGTCGTCCCCGACGACGCGGCGCCGTGGCGGGTGGCCGGGCCCCCGGAGGCCTGGAACCGGCGCGACGCGGCGTTGCGCGAGCACGCGACGCAGGCCGAGGTCGGGGACGGCTGGTTCGCCCTGTCCAACCGGATCGTCTCCCGGTTGGTCCTCGCGGAGTGGTATGCGCCCATGGACCCCGAGACGGGCCGCCTGCTGAAGGTCTCGCCGGACGACATCGACCCTGCGCTGGCGCCGTGACGGCAAGCTCGCCCGCGCAACGGGTCGACGAGCACGAATTCCGCCAGGCGTTCGGCCGGTTCGCGACCGGGGTCAGCGTGTTGACGACCCGGTGGCAGGACCTCGATTACGCCATGACGGCGAACTCGTTGACCTCCGTCTCGCTCGACCCTCCGCTCATGCTCTTCTGCGTGCATGAGGACTCGAGGTTCGGGGAGGCGGTGCGGAGCAGCGGCGTCTGGGCCTTGAGCATCCTCCCGGCGTCGGCCCGGGCTGCGGCGTCGTGGCTGGCCACACCGGCCCGACCGGTGCGCGGGCAGCTGGCTTCCATTCCGCACCGCCGGGGCGTGGTGCACGACGTCCCGCTGCTCGACGGCGCCCTCGCCACGATGGAGTGCACCACGGTGGCCGTTCACCCCGGCGGTGACCACGCGATCGTCGTGGGCGAGGTGGTCGATCTCCAGCTCCCGGCGGACGTCGGCGAGGCCCTGGTCTTCTACCGAGGGCGGTACGGGAGCCTGGCGTGAGCCACCCCGCCGGGGACCTCCACCCGCGCCGACGGCGGACCGCCTGGGCGGGGCTCGCCGTCGCGCTGGCCGCGCTCTGCTATGTCGGGGTGGCCTGGTGGGCGGCGCGCGACGTGCCCTCCGACGCCCATGCCGCAGGTCTGGCGCTCGGGGGGCTGTCGAGTCAGGAGGCACACCGCGCGCTGGCCGAGGAGGCGCAGTCGTGGGGCACGGAGCCGCTGGAGGTCCGCCTGGGTGGGCAGACCGCGCACATCGTCCCCGCTGACGCGGGGATCGGCGTGGACGTCGCGGCGACGATCGGGCCGCTCACTCGCCTGTCCCTCGACCCGAGGGTGGTGGTCTCGCGGCTGGCGGGCGGGGGCGAGGTGCCCGTGGTCACCCGGGTGGATGTCGCACGCTTCGAGGATGTGCTGCGCCCCGCGGTGGCGCAGGCGGAGCGGCCCGTCCGGGAGGCGGCCTTCTCGTTCACCGGCGGGCGCCTCGAGGGCACCCGGCCGGAGGCCGGGGTGCGCGTGGACGTGCATCAGCCTCAAGCCGGTCCGGGGGTGCGCCATGGAAGAGAATCCTAGGCCCGGCCGCCGACAGCCGAGCGCGTGACCGGCGCGTGGGCACGGCGGGCCGCGAGATGTGAAGATGGACCGGTGACACAGCCCGCGACCGACCTCGACGACCGGTACGGCCGGACCCGAACCTGGCGGGCGAAGCTGCTGCTGGGACTCGTCGGTGCCTCCGTCGTGCTCTTCGGGGCCTGGGTGGCGTGGGCGGTGTGGTTCCACGGGACCCCGGCCGTGACCTCGGAGCTTGTCTCCTTCGACGT
>CAKUSI010000397.1 GCA_934678955.1 uncultured Austwickia sp.
CTGATCGGTTTCGATCCGGCGATGATCATCGGCTGGCACGTGCAGGAGACCCTGCCGCGGCTGTTCCGGCAGTTCCGTCGCTACGGCCGGGGCAAGGGGCAGATGATCCGCAAGAACGGCGCCGGAGCGATCCGGCTGCGGCACCTGGTGCCGCCGGCGTTCGTGGTCGGTGGCGGCCTGCTGCTGGCCGCCGGGGTCGTCCGGCCCGCGGCGCTGCTGCTGCTCGCCCCCTACGCGGCCCTGGTCGGCGTCGCCAGCGTGAAGGCCTGGCGGAACCGGGACCGGTCCGCGGAGACCTCGGCCGGCACGCTGCCGGCGGCCTTCGTGGCGGTGCACACCGCCTGGGGACTCGGCATGCTGGAGGGCCTGGCGTTCGACCGGCAGCCCTACCTGGCCAGCGGCGACTCCCGGCTCAAGCAGTCCGCGTCGACCCGGTGACCTCGGCGTAACGCTGGGCGGCCACCTCGCGGCCACCCACGTACGCCTTCATGGTCACCATTCCCACGATGAACGCCCACTCCTGGGCGGCAACACCGCGTCGGCCCCGCACGAGGGCCGCGAGCCCACGGATCACCGCACCAAGGACCATCAGTACGCGCATCGGCCATGCCTTGGCCTGGTGGTACCGGGTCAGGTAGCCGGCACCAGATGCGCCGCGCAAGCGGTGCATCTCCAATGATGGAGCACCCGAGTTGCCGAAACCGTGCCGGACCAGAACGTCCTCGCGCAGCACCGTGCGCAACCCGGCCAGCCGCGCGCTGCGGCCAAAGCTGACGTCTTCGGAGTAGACGTAGAAGGTCTCGTCGAATCCACCCAACTGGCGGAAGCGTTCGGCTGCCACCACCATGCAGGCACCGGTGGTCCACCCCACATCACAATGCTCCCCCGGCTTGGGGAAGGCAAACATCCCCGCGGTGGGTAGCAGCAACCTGCCCAACCCCAATGCATGCACCAGAAGTCGGCGCAGCGACGGCTCCCAACCGCCGACCCCCGCCTCAATGCGTCCGTCATGTCCCGTCATGGTGGCGGCGTGCGAGGCCGCACCCGGATCGCTCGCCAGGCCAGCGACCAGGGATTCCAGGTCGTCCACGCTCGGCCGGCAGTCCGGATTGACGAAGACGACGAACTCCCGCTCGGTCGAGAAGGCGCCTAGATTGGCCGCCCGCCCGAAACCCTGCCCGCCCCCGTCGACATAGCGGACGTTCGGATGAACTCCGGCGAAGTCTTCGAGTCCGTCGACTCCTCGCGCGTTGTCGACCACCACCACGGCCAACTCAGTCGGCCAACCGGCGACCAGTTCCTCGACGTGCGAGCTGCTGTGGTACGACACGAGCACAATCTCGGTGCGAGACATGTGCGGATGGACCGGATGCTGGCCGGGCATGGGACCTCTCGGGGCTGGGGTGAACGCCGGCCCTCGGCCGGCGCGGAACCCGCAGTCTATCGGGACGCGGGACGCGCGTCGCTCGATGCGGCCGTGCTGGTCGCGTGGCGCAGGGCCCGGCGCCACGGCAACTCGTCCTTCAACCGCATCGCCGGCTTCTCGACGAGCCACCAGCTCAGGGCGGCGAACGGCAGCACGAGCAGCGCGCAGGCGACCACGTACCAGCCGAAGCCCCACTGCGGAACCCCGTAGATCGCGAGCGCCATCTGCACCGGCCAGGCGAAGATGTAGACGCCGTAGGAGAGGTCGTTGACCGAACCGATCCCGTGCAGCCGCTTCGGGGCCCGGCCGGCCACCCACAGGATCAGGTAGCTCAGGGCGATGTAGCCCACCGTGCGGAGGCCGCCCACCATGGCCGTGGTCACCACCACCGCCACCGAGGCGGACGCGATCCAGCCGGTGAACGGGATCCGGTCGTTGTAGATCGCGAACGTGGCCCCGGTCAGGAAGACCGACCCCAGCCGGGACAGCTCCAGCAGCGTGAAGCTGCTCGAGACCATGGGACCGAACACCGAGACCGCATAGAAGACCGCGGCCGCCACCGGAACCACCCAGCGGCGACGCTCGGAGAGCAGGCCCGCGACCGCCAGGGCCGCGACGATCAGGTAGCACAGGGCCTCGAAGAACAGCGTCCAGAGGCTGCCGTTCAGCACGCCGCCGCCCATGGGGGCGTCCGCGAACACGTCGTGGATGGTGAACTGGCGCATCATCAGCAGGAAGTTCGACCCGATGAAGGACGACGGCCCTCCCGGCTCGTCGAAGTAGCCGTTCAGGTCGCCGTGGCCGCGGGCGTAGAACAGCGGTCCGACCACCAGCGCGGTGAACAGCAGCACCAGCCAGAAGGCGGGCATGATCCGCAGGAAGCGGCGCCACAGATAGAGGCCGAGCGTGGTGCGGCGGGCGCTGCGGGTGATCAGGTAGCCGCTGACCGCGAAGAAGCCGACCACCGCCAGGTCGCCCAGTTCCGCCTGTCCGTGCGTCCAGGCGCCCATCGGGTCCTTGCCCCAGCCGCCCACGGGAAAGGCGTGGCTGACGATCACCAGGAGCGCCAGGATGAGCCGGAGCAGACCGAATGCGTTGCTCCGCCCGACCAGCCCCTGGGCGAACGTGCCGACCCGGTGACGTGTCGGCGATCCCGTCGAACTTTGTCCTGCCATGCGCCCCCCCGAACCCAAAGCTCACGTTACGTGAGCTACCACTCTACCGTCACGTGAGGTTCTATGTCGCACGGCTCACGGAGTGAATTCCGGGAGGCCGGGGGACATGCATGGCGGGCCCGGAGAGGCGGAGTCCCGGTCCCCAGGTGCGTCAACGGCTAGGCTGCGGCCCGTGAGGACACCACCGGAGCTGCCCGCCGCATTGGCCGAATGGGCCGGCGTCGACTCCGAACCGACCATGCGTATCGGCGAGATCGGCGCCCGGCTGGGGCTAAGCCATCGCACGATCCGGCACTATGAGGACACCGGACTAGTGATTCCGTCGGCCCGCACCCAGGGCGGCTTCCGACTCTACTCAGCCAGGGACTTCCAGAAGTTCCTGATCATCATGTCGATGCGTCCCCTCGACTTCCCCCTTGAGGACGTCAGCCGCTTCTTGGCAGCCATCGATGACGCACTGTCGGGCGTCGACGAACGCCGGCGACAGGCGCTTCCGGTCTTCACCGAGTTCACGGCGGCCGTCGAGGAGCGGCTCGCCGCCCTCCGGCAGAAGGTCGAGATCGCCGCCAGCTTCCGCACATTCCTGAGCCGCGATGTGCTCGTCGGCTACGATCCGTCCACATCCTGAGATTGGTCACACCCTCAGGGAACGTTGCCTGGCTTGATTCCGCTAATTGCGGTCAGGACGGCGAACGTGAGTGTCATGGCCGCGACCACCAGCCCTGACCAGATCAACAAGCGCCTGGTGGCCCCTGGCGGGTCGGTGCGTCGCACGACGGCAATCACTGCGGCGGCAAGGCTGACGTAGAGCGCGCACTCGACCCATTCCTGGAAGATCGACAACGGTGCCGGCACCTCGTCGAAAAGCATCAC
>CAKUSI010000398.1 GCA_934678955.1 uncultured Austwickia sp.
CGCGCGGTTGGCGGCGGGAAGCGACACCCGCCCCGGGATCACGTACGTCTCCATCGCCTCCCGGCACGACCGGACGGTGCGCCCCGCCTCCGCGCAGCACCTGGCCGAGGGCCCGGGGGTGCGCAACGTCTGGCTGGACGACCTCGCCCGGGTGTCCCACGCGCAGATGCCGCAACACCCCGCGGTCATCGCGCTGTTGCGGCAGGCGCTCGACGGCTGAGTCGGAGCCGGGATCCTCCAGTCGGGACCCCGATCCGCCGGGGTCCGCGCCCTCAGCCTCAGCCCGAACGCTGCGTGATCGAGGCGATCACCGCCCCGAACCGCTCGACGTGCTCCGGGTCGGAGTCCACGCCGAGGATCGCCGCCCAGGCCGGCACGGTCTCGGCGGCGAAGTAGCGGTGGCCGTGCCCGCCCGGCACGTTGTTGGACATGGCCATGTCCGCGGTCACCTGCCAGAAGGTCACCAGCGGCAACCACCCCATCTGCGCCTGCGGGTCGTCCCCGCGGGTCTCCGCCAGCCAGTCGGGGGTCTGCCAGATCAACGCCGGCGACCACCAGGCCACCGGGTCCGAGCGGTGTTGCAGGTAGGCCACCCGCGGGAACTCCCACTGCCCGAGGGGGCGGCCCCACCGGTCCGCGTACAGCTCCCTCGGGTTGTCCGCGAACCGGAAGGAGCGACCGTTGGCTACCACCGGGTTCACCTCGTCCGAACCGGGGTTGCGACGGCCCGTGAGCTCCGAGAGCTGCCCGGTGAAGCTCGGCGTCCCTGTCCACAACGCGCCGTCGACCTGCGCCAGCATCTGCTCCGGGCTCTCGAAGGCGTCGTTGCCGCCGTACGCGCCCAGCGACTCCCCCGTGACGTAGACCCGCGGCCGGGCGCCCTCCGGAAGCGCGCGCACGCGGTCCAGGACCCCGTCACGCAGCAACTGGGCGGCCTGGATCGGGTCGTCCGGGGCGGTGAGGAGACCGAGGGCCGACGGCAGGGTGGAGTACTGCATCGAGACGATCGCCGTGTCCCCGTCCTGCAGGTACTCGAACGCGGCCGCGCCCCACTCGTGGATGAACCCCGTGCTGGTCGCCGACGCGACCAGGATCGAGCGGCGGGACCAGGCGTCCGTCCGGTCCAGCTCGGCCAGGACCGCGTCGCGGGAGCGCTCCATCGTGGGGTTGCGGTCCACACCGGCGAAAACCCGGACCGGGTCGCGCGCCGCGCGCCCGGTGGCCCGGGAGATGTCCGACCCGCTCGGTCCGGCGCTGACGAAGATCGCGCCGTCCTGCCCCAGCGAGTGCCACGGTTGGCCCGAGCCGGGCCCGCCCGACTTCAGCGGCGAGCTCGGAGCGCTCAGGCCCGTCGGGTCCTGCGCGTTCACGCGGTCGGCCCGCCGCTCCGCGAGGGCCAGGCCGCCGCGCAGCACCACTTGGTCCATGAAGAGCGTCACGATCGCGACGGTCAGGAGGCTCGCCAGCACGCGGCTGATCGAGGCACGCAGGAGGCGACGGCGCTCCAACCGCACCGTCAGCCAGTCGAGCAGCGCCGCGATCGCCCGCCAGATCAGCAGGAACAGCCACGCCACGCTCAGCGCCACCAGCGTGGACAGTACGACCCACTCCGGGCCCGGGGGCGGCACCTCCGCGTACCGCGACGTCGCCTGCTGGCTGCGCAGCGAGGCGTACGGCATGACCATGAGCCCCGCGGTGAGGAAGAGCCACCAGGCCGCCGTGAGCAACCGCTCGGCGCGCGGCCGCATCGAGATCCGCAGCTCGAGGTGGCGTTGCAGGGCGCCGCCGACCCAGCCCAGCACGACGCCGATCGCGTAGCCCAGAATCGCGCAGATCGCGGCGATCAGGCCCTGCAGGTACCACGGACGCGGCAACAGCGACGGGGTCAGCGAACCCCAATAGAACAACAGTCCGACGAGCGCACCGGGCCGGGAGTTCACGCCGAGCCGTTCCCACATGCGCCCTGCCATTCCGGCATGCTACGACGAGCCCGCTCCCCCATCGCGTCTCCCCGTGGCGGGATCCGCCCTCGCGGCAACAGGATCCGCGCCCGACCGCACCGCCAGCGCGCCGCGGCCGCGTCGGCGCCGCTCGGCCGGCGAAGGTGGCATAGGGCACACCACACCCACGGTGACCAGCGACGATGGTACAACTGAAGGTGACGCCTCCCGCCCCGAAGCCCGTGCACGATGCGTTCACCTCAGGGCTCGGTGGCGACGGACGATGGGACGCTAGGACAGTTCTTCGGGTCGACGCGTGAAGGAGGTGAGCGTGATGACGCTCCTGCATTGGGGTCCTGCGCTGCAGGTCGGGTTCGGCGATATCGACGCGCAACACCGTCGCCTCGTCGGTCTCGTCAACACCCTCGATGACGCGATGCGCGCCGGTCGAGACCGCGATGTGCTCGGCACCGTGTTGGCCGAGCTGGTCCGCTACACGACGTTGCACTTCGCCTACGAGGAGAAGCTGATGACCCGCCACGGGCTGGCGGATCACGTGCACTCGGCGGAACACCGGGTCGAGCACGAGCGGTTGCGCTCCGAGGTGGAGACGTTCCAGCGGGACTTCATCCTGGGCGACGCGGACGTTTCTCAGGAGCTGCTGGACTTCCTGCGGAACTGGCTGGCCGACCACATCCTCGGCACCGACAAGGGATTGGCCACCGCGCTGCTGGCCGCGGGCGCAGTTTCCGCCGCCTGAGCCGCCCTTCACCCCTCGCGCCGGGCCCCTTCCGAGTACCCTCGGTCGCACGGACTGCGCGCGTTCGCCGCCCGCGTCCACGTGCATGGATCGGCACGAGAGTCACCTCGGGAGGAGCGGACAACGACGATGTCGGATCAGACTCTCGAGACCGAATTCGCGGCGACCGCCGAACGCCTCGACGCCCACGAGCGCGCCTGGGCCGTCGGCGTCGGCATGCTCACCCGGTTCTCGGGGCAGTTCGAGCCCGCCGAGCTGCGCCCGGTGATCGGGCGAGCGTTCGACGCCGGAGATTTCCCGTCGGGGCCGTTCCCCTTCGCCCCCTCGCACACCGAGTTCTCGACCGACGGCGCCCGTCAGGAGGCCGCCGCCCGCTTCGAGCTCCGGGGCGGATGCCACTTCGAGTACCGAGTCGGCCTCAATCCGCGGGGGCTGCTCTCCGTCGCGCTCACCCGCAGCGGCTGCCTCGACGACGGCTCGGTCGAGCCGTCCCACGTGATGCTCAGCGACGTCGAGTCGGTCCTGTCGGACACGTTGGTGCTGCTGGAGTGCCTGGCCGGGGAATTGGAGTACGCGGGACCGCGCCGCCTCCTCATCGGGCTGGTCAGCGACGTCCCCGGGCAGCCTCTGGAGCTGCGCGCCTACGACGAGGACGGCGGCGACGCGCTACGTCCCGCGGCCGGCTACAACGAGTTCTCCCCGCTCGTGGTGGAGTACCCCGGGCGCCTCGACAAAGAGCAGATCGAGCGCCAG
>CAKUSI010000399.1 GCA_934678955.1 uncultured Austwickia sp.
CGGGCCGCACACCACCGGCCTGCAGGTCGCCCTCGGTGGCGCCCCGTTCATCGACGGTCAGCGCCGGGAGCCGGAGGACCCAGGACGTCAGGTGGCCGACAAGGCCCGATCGCGCGTCGCGATCGTCGAGACCGCGTAGCTCGAGACCGCGTAGCTCGAGACCGCGTAAGTCGAGACCGTGTGAGTCGAGACCGCGTAGGTCGAGGCGGAGGACCGGCCTGCCCAAGCTCCGAGCAGCTTCGATCGTGAGCTCCGTACCGGGAGAGATACGGCCGCCGCGCGCGTCGAGCACCAGCGTCGCGTCGCTGTCCCGCACGTTCCGCCAGGTCCGCTCGGCGGGATCGCCCGACGTCGTGGGCCGCAGCCCCGGGTAGGCCGCGAGCAGGCCGGGCGGCTCGGGCAGGTCCTCCGCCCACCCACCAGCGGGACACCACCCCCCGTACGGCTCCCCCAGCGCGACGGCCGCGTCGAGGAGCGCCCGGTCCACCCCGGTCTGCCCCCCGCTCACCCAGCGCGCCACGATCCGCCGGGCGTCGCGGGTGTCACCGGTCAGATCCGTCACAGGTCATCTCCTCGCGACCGCACAGCGCTTGATACCCACGCGACAGAAGTGTCTCTCGACCGCCGTTCTTCTACGAATGTAGAATCGTCGCGTCGGGTTGCGCCGGTGGGCTGTCGCCGGCGGCGATCACCAGCGGGAGGGGAGCCCCATGAGCGTGACTGAGGTTGCCGCCGACGTCGTCCAGGCCACCACGGGGGTCGTGCGGGACGCCGTACGGACGGGGGTGCTCGCCGGATTGCGAGCGCGAGGGCACTCCACGGGTCGGCTGCTCGACCCGTACATGGTGGTCGATCCGTACCCCACCTACGACTGGATCCGCGCCCAGGGCCCTGCGTTCCAGGCGGAGATGGGGATCGTCACCGCCTCGCACGACGTCTGCGGCGCGGTCCTGCGTTCACCGTCGGTCATCACCGCCACCAGCGTTCGGGACACCCACATGGACGGCACGTCGCCGTTGATGCGCTGGCTGTTCGGCAACCCGGACCGGAGCGGCCTCATCGATCCGCTCGGCCCGGACACCATGGTCGGCACCGACGGAGCCGACCACGCCCGGCTGCGGTCGGTGGTCAGCGCGGTCTTCACCCCGAACGCCGTCTCCGCCCTCCGGCCCCGCCTGGAGGAGATCGCGGCCGAGCTGGTCGACGAGACGGCGCGCCAGCAGACCTTCGACCTCATGACGAGCCTCGCGGGGCCCCTGCCGGTACGGGCGATCTGCGAGGTGCTGGGCGTGCCGACCCGCGACGTGGACCGGTTCGCGCGGTGGGGCTCCGACATCGCGGCCGACCTGGATTCCCTCGTGCCGGCCCACCGGCAGCGGGCGGCCACCCGGTCGCTGCGGGACCTGAAGGCGTACTTCGAGGAGCTCGTCCCAGCCCGCCACCGCACCCCGGGCGACGACATCCTGTCCCGGCTGATCACGGCGGAGGCGCAGGAGGGTCGCCTCAGCGAGCGCGAGATCGTGGCCACCGCCATTCTCCTGCTCTTCGCCGGGTTCGAGACGACGGTCAACCTCATCGGCAACGGCGCGGCGGCGTTGCTGCGCCACCCCGAGCAGCTCCGGCTCCTGCAAGAGGATCCGACGCGGATTCCGCGCGCGGTCGAGGAGATGCTGCGGTACGACGCGCCGGTCCAGCTGGTCGGTCGCATCCCCACGACGGACCTGTGCCTCGCCAGCGCGGACCTCCCGGAGGGCGTGATGATCTCCCTGATGATCGGCGGGGCGAACCGCGACCCCGCGGTCTTCGAGGACCCAGGCCGCTTCGACGTGCTGCGGCCCAACGCCGCCAAACACCTGTCGTTCGCCGCGGGACCCCACCATTGCCTCGGCGCCTCGTTGGCGCGCATGGAGGCCCAGATCGCCTTCACCGCGCTGCTGGAACGGTTCGAGCACCTCGAGCTGGCGGGTACCCCCCGACGCCGGAAAACGTTCATCCTGCGCGGCTACCGGAGCATCCCGGTCCGCGGCTCCGCGCCGGCCCGCCGGTAGCGCTCGCGGCCCAGCGTGGCCCGAGCGCTCCACGAGTTCCGGCACGCGCTGCAGTGGGTTTCTCCCGGGAACGCCTGTCGCAGAGTGTGAGACACGCCACAGCCGGTGCTTGACGGACGTCCGACGCCGGTTGACGATGCCTGCGGCTCAGTTCTTTTCAGCGCTCCGCGCGCACCTGCCCCGCATCTGTTCGCGCTACCCCCTCTCACCGTCACCGCATCCCGCCGCGGACGAGCAGTTCGTCGCCGATGAGCTTGTCGCCGACCAGCAGTTCGTCGCCAATGAGCTCGTCGCCGACAACCAGCTCATGGCCGTCGAGCGTTTTCGTCGCACCCGCCGCGGATGAGCCGCCCGTCGACGCCCGGTCAAGGAGGACCAGCCCATGACGACGTCCCCTCGCTCCCACCGCCTCCCCCTCGCTCTGCTCGCCGGCGCCCTCGGGACCGCCCTCACCGTCCCGCTCGCGGGCCCAGCGCTCGCCCGTACCGCATCCGACACGTCCACTGAGGCCGCGGGCGTTGCTATCACGCGCCTGGCCGGCGCGTCCGACGCGTCGGTCACCATCAAGCGCGATGCGTACGGGATCCCGCACGTCTACGCCAACACCACGTTCGACCTGTTCCGCGGGTACGGGTACGTGGTCGCGGAGGACCGCCTCTTCCAGATGGAGATGTCCCGGCGTTCCACGCAGGGCACCGTCTCCGAGGTCCTCGGCGCCGACTACCTCGCTCTCGACAAGGACACCCGCTCCGGCTTCGACCCGGCCTCCATCAAGGCCCAGATCGCGGCCCTGCCCGCCGACGACCGCGCCATCCTGGACGGCTACGCCGCCGGGATGAACGAGCGAATCGCGCAGGTCCGCAAGAGCCCCGGCACGCTGCTGCCCCAGCAGTTCACGGACTTCGGCTTCGCGCCCTCGGACTGGACCGGCTACGACGTGGCCATGGTGTGGATCGGCACCATGGCGAACCGCTACTCCGACTACAGCGAAGAGATCTCCAACTACCAGGTGCTGCAGCAGCTCCTCGCCGCCAACGGGCCCGTGAAGGGCCGCGCGCTGTTCGAGCAGCTCGTGTGGACCGAGGACCCGCTGGCCCCGACCACGGTGCCCGGGCCGAACTCCGGCAGGGACCCGGCCGCGAACGGCGAGTCGAGCTCCTCGCCGCGGCCGAAGGCCCTCCCGTCCCTGAAGCCGGTCTCGCCGCAGCTGCGCGACACCGGCGAGGTCCAGGCGATCCGGCACGGCGGCGAGGGGTGGCCGTCCGGGGCGCCGAAGGCCTCCAACCTGTGGGCGGTCGGCGCGTCCAAGGCGTCCGGCGCGAAGTCGATCCTGGTCAACGGCCCGCAGTTCCAGTGGTTCAACCCCTCGTACGTCTTCGGGATCGGGCTGCACGG
>CAKUSI010000400.1 GCA_934678955.1 uncultured Austwickia sp.
GACCACGACCCCGTGTCCGGCCGCGCCGCCCTCGAGCGGGCCCACGACGCGGTGGAGCGGATGCGATCGCTGATCGACGACTACCTCGCCCACGCGGTCAGCCACGGGGGGGAGCTGCGCATCACGGACGTCGACCTCGCCCGCGTGGTCCAGGACATCGTCTCCGTCTATTCCCGGACCCACGACGGCCCGATCTTCGAGGTGGACGTCCCGCACGTCCTACGCGCGGACGCGTCGCTGACGCGCCAGCTCATGGCCAACCTCATCGGCAACAGCGTCAAGTACGCCAAGGAGGGCGAGCGGGCGCACATCGCCGTGCGCAGCCGCGACGACGCCCCGGGCTGGGCAGAGGTCCAGGTGGCCGACCGGAGCCGCGGACTGGCGCCCGGCGAGGAGGAACGGGTCTTCGACCGGTGGAGCCGCAGCGCCAAGGACGCCGGGGCCGTGCAGGGGATCGGCCTCGGCCTCGCCCTGTGTCACGCCATCGTCACGCGCCACGGCGGCACCATCTCGGCCCGGAACAACGAATGGGGAGGCGCGACCTTCCGCTTCACGCTTCCCGCGACAGGAGAGTCGTCATGAGCCGTCCCCGGGTGACCAAGGCGGGCGTGATGTGGGCGGTCTTCCCCCCGGCCGCGGTCGCCGCGACCGCCCTGAGCATGTCCATGTACGACCGGGCGACCCACCTGCCCACCGACTGGATCGCCTCGTCGGCCTACGCGGGCGTCTTCATGCTGGCCTGGCACCAGGGCGCCTTCCGGTGGCGCCGGGCCGCCCTCATCGCGGCCATCTGCGTGGTCGGCGGTGTCGCCGTGGGCCTGCCGTTGGGCTTCGGAGCGCTCGAGAGCCTCCGGATCCTCTTGATCCCGATCGCCATCCAGCTGCTGATCATGGGGCGCTACCGCGCGCGCTCGACCAGGGGCGAGTGGTTCCCGGAGAGCCCGGTGCGGGTGCTCGACCTCGCCGCGCTCCAGTCGCTCGCCGCGTGCCTCATGGTCCTGGCCGGCGGTGTGCCGTACCTGTGGTGGAGCGCCGACGCGACCCTGAGCGACACGATCCTGTGGTGCATCCGCATGTCCGGGAACCTGATCTTCGCCGCCTTCGTGGCGTTCTCCGCGCTGATGCCCCCGAACCCGACCCACTCGCGACACGAATACCAGCGCTACCTCCCGCTGATCGTCCCCCTCTGCGCGTTCTGCCTGGTCATCCCCTTCCTGCTGCCCCCCTACCCGCTGGACTGGGTGGTGCTCGTCCCGGCCGTCGCGATCGGCGTCACCATGACCCCACGCACCGTCGGCCTCGCGGCGGTCGCGGCGGCGACCGTGCCCGGCGTCTTCCGCGACTCCCCGCACTGGAGCATCCAGCAGGGACACCTGGTCCACCCGTTCTCGGTCATGGAGATGCTGCTGATCAGCACGCTGCTCCTCAGCTTCATCCTCGTCACGTTCCGGGAGCGCCGGGCGCGCCTCGTGGAGGAGACCCGCGCCGCCGCTGCCCAAGCGGCCGCGCAGACCGAGCTGCTGCGCTCCGTAGTGCAGACGATGTCGGACGGCGTGCTGCTGACCGACGCGACGGGGCGCATCGTCCTCGCCAACCCGGCCGCCCGCACCATGCTGGGGCGACCGAGCACCCGATCGACCGGGGCCGGCTGGGCCTCCTCGTTCGATCTCCGCGCCGCCAGCGGCACCGCGCTGACGCCGGAGCAGATCCGCGAGCTCATGTCGCCGCCCACCGACGATCACGCCCGCATGACCGTCACGGTGCCCTCCGCGGAGGGGGACGAGGCCCGGTTCTTCGCGCTCACGGCGCGGGGCCTGAGCCACCGTCAGGACCGGCTCAATCTCGTGCTCATCTCCGACGTCACCACGGAGTTCTCCCGGAGCCGCGAGCTCGAATCGTTCGCCGCGACCGTGGCCCACGACCTGAAGAATCCCCTGGCCTCGCTGACCACGTGGATGGACCTGGCCGACGCCGAGCTGGACGACGACCTCGAGGCCGGGCAGCACGCCCTGGCGCAGGCCCACGAGTCCAGCCGCCGGATGAGCACGATGATCGACGAATACCTCAACTACACGGTCACCCGGGAGGGGATCCTGCGCCCCAGCACGGTGGACCTGGCAGACACGCTGGCCGAGATCGCGGCCGCCTACGGCCAGGGCGAGGGCGCGCCGACCAACGACGTGCAGGTCGAGGACGTGGTGCAGGCGGACCGCGCGCTGCTCAGCCAGCTGTTGGGCAACCTCATCGGCAACGCCGTCAAGTACGCCCGCCCCGGCGAACCCGCCCACGTCCAGGTCCGCGCCGTGGCGGACACCGAGTCCGGCTGGGTGCGCGTCCACGTGAAGGACCGTGGCGTGGGACTGCAGCCCGGCGACGCGGAGACGATCTTCCAGCCGTTCGTCCGCTCCGCCACCGGCGCCGCCCGCGGCCAGGGCATCGGCCTCGGCCTCGCGCTCTGTCACGCGATCGTCACCCGGCACGGCGGGACGATCAGCGCCGAGGGCAACGAGTGGGGCGGGGCGACGATCAGCTTCACCCTGCCGCGGGCGGGCGCCTTCGTCAGCTGACGGCGGCTACAGCCGCTGCCACGCCGGCTTGTTCTGGAACGTCTCCGCGTAGTACTCGCCGAACTGCAGCTGGGAGGCGGCCTCGCGGTCGACGATGACCGTCGCGTGCCCGTGCCACTGCAGCGCGCTCGCCGGGCACATCGCGCTGATGGGCCCCTCGACCAGCCGCTGGACGGCCGCCGCCTTGGCCGGCCCCGTGGCGATCAGCACCAGATGCCGGGCCTCCATGATCGTGCCGATCCCCTGGGTCAGGCAGTGGATCGGCACCGAGGCCAGGTCGCCGCCGAAGAAGCGCGCGTTGTCTGCGCGGGTCTGCGAGGTCAGCGTCTTGATCCGGGTGCGCGACCCCAGCGACGAGCCGGGCTCGTTGAACGCCACGTGGCCGTCCGTACCGATCCCCAGGAGCTGCAGGTCCACCCCGCCCGCGTCGCGGATCGCCCCCTCGAAGTCCGCGCACACCCCCGGCAGGTCCTCCGCCAGCCCGTCCAGCCCGAGCACCAGCTCCGTGCGCAGGTCGGTCCGCTCGACCAGCTCCCGCTCGATGACGGTCCGGTACCGCTCGGGGTGCTCCGGCGGCAGCCCCACGTACTCATCCAGCATGAACGCGCGGCACCGCGCCAGCGAGAGCCGCCCGGCGGCGACCCGCCGCCCCAGCTCCTCGTAGACCACCAGCGGACTCGACCCGGTGGCGAGCCCCATCACGGCGTCGGGCTTGCGGCGGACCAGCTCCTCGATGGCGTCGGTCGCGAGTGTCCCGATGTGGGCCGCGTCCTGGGCGATGACGACTTCCATGGTCTTCCTTCCGATCGGTGGTTCGATCGTTCCGATCGACGTGTACGGGTGGCCCGTGAGGACTCTGCCGCGCAGTGACGGTGG
>CAKUSI010000401.1 GCA_934678955.1 uncultured Austwickia sp.
GTGCTGCAGGCGGCCCGCCGTGCGGGCAACATCCCCGTCGTCGTGGCGAGCTCGTCGTCGGTGTACGGCGCGAACCGTGAGCTGCCCAAGCGCGAGTCCATGCGCACCGCGCCGATCTCCCCCTACGCGGTGAGCAAGCAGGCCACGGAGGCGTACGCCCTGTCCTTCGGCCACACCTACGGCCTGCCCACCCTCGCATTCCGCTTCTTCAACGTGTACGGCCCCCTCCAGCCGGCGGGACACGCCTACGCCGCCGTGATGCCCGCGTTCGTGGATGCCGCCCTCCGCGGGGTGCCCCTCACCGTCCACGGCGACGGCGAGCAGACCCGCGACTTCACCTACGTCGGCACGGTCGCGCGGGTGCTGGCGGACGCGGCGATCCGCGGCGTGAGCGACCTGGACCCGGTGAACCTGGCCTTCGGCTCCCGCACCTCCCTGAACACGCTGATCACGATGATCGGGGACGTGCTCGGGACCCAGCCCCAGGTGACCCACACCGAGCCGCGCGCCGGCGACGTCCGCGACTCCCAGGCCGACAACAGCCGACTGCGCGCGCTGTTCCCCGATGTCCAGCCGGTCCCGCTCGCCGACGGCGTCCGCGCAACCGTCGAGTGGTTCCGGACGTTGCCCGAGTACCAGAACTGACCTTGTCCACCCCGGCGCGCGTCCTCAGCCGACTGGACGCCGTGGGCGTGGGGGTGGCCGGCCTGTGGTGCGCCTGGGTCATCCTCGCGACCGTCTGGGCGGGCCGCCCCGTTGGTCCGGCGCTCCCCTACTTCGTCCCGGCGTTGGTCGCCATCGGTGGCGTGGCCCTCGGTCGCCGGGTGGCACGGCGTGATGATCATTGGGGTGTGGCCGCCCTGCTCCTGGCCATCGGATTGTTCTTCTGTCTCGGCTGGCTGATCACAGCGGCACCCGGCAAGCTGCCCACGAAGTATCCCAACGCCAACGCGGCGGTCGGCGTCCAACTCATCGCGTTGAGCAGCCTCGCCTGGCTGCACCAGCGGCACCGGGCCCGACGTGGTGACCCGCCCCTCGCGCCCCCCAGCGCCCCGCCACCCCCCGCTCCGTCAGGCGCGGGGGGCCTCCGCTGGGTCAATCCGCTGCGCTCGCGGGCGCGCTGGCTGGCACCGGCTGCCCTGCTCGGCGCCCTCGGCGTCGTGGCCGTCAACGCCTCGACGGCAGGGACGGCGGTGGCGGGCGTCGTGCTCCTGGCGTGCCTGCTCGCGGTGGGGAGCCGCACCGGCCCGTGGCGTTGGCTCACCTTCATCGCGGGCGGCGCGGGCCTGGCGGCTGCGGCGTACACACAGGTCACGCTGGCACGGCAGTCGGTCTGGCCGGACGCCGTGGTCGCAGCCCTGAGCCGGGTGCGCAAGCAATTGTGGAGCGAGGCACTGGGCCTGTGGGCCCGGCACCCCGTCACGGGCGGCGGCGCGGGCTCCTTCCGCGAGACCAATCAACTCTCGGTGGATCCCGACCTGGCCCGGGCCCACTCGTCGGTGCTGCAGGTGGGTTCTGAGTTCGGGTTCGTCGGCCTGGCGATCTTCGGCCTGTTCCTGCTCGTGGGCCTCCTGCTGGCGTGGCGTGGCGACCGGGCGTCCGCCCTGATCGCGATCGCCGCCTGGGTGGGGCTGGGCGTGCACTCGACGATGGACCACCTCTACGAGTTCGTGGCGGTGACGCTGGCCGGGACCGTGGTTCTGGGCTGGGTGAGCGCAGCGCACCGGGACGCGCGCGGACTCCCGGCTAACCCGCAGCCGGATGGCCGGATTCCTAGTCCCGAGGCAGCCACCCGTTCTCCCAAGCCCACACGAAGAGGCTGTCACCCGATTCGATCGGGAGATACATGCCGGTCCCGATCAGGTCATCCACGACCTTGATGGTTCGGCCCCGATCCTGACCGAACAGGACAAAATGCGCTTCTACCACCAACCACAATGTGTCGTGGTGAGCAACCTGGTGGAGGTCCGCTTGTGCGATGGCAGCACGGTCATCGAGCAGTGCTGTCATCCCGCGGTGCTTCGCGACCGCGATGACCGCGCACTCCCCCAAGTTGTCGGTGGCCGTTCCGCCCAGTGCGGCCTTCACCTCCAGTTGGGTCCATTCCTCCTCCTCGCTGGGTGAGACCAAGCGCGCCCAAGGGGTGATGCCAACGTCAGGAATATCGGCGTGGACCTCCTGTCCGGCCTTGATCTCCCTGTCCACATCAGTGGGGACGAGAACGATCCCAGAAGGAGCCAGGCGCTCCAGGACGTAGGCATGACCCGCCCTGGCAAGGTGTGTGTAGACGCTTGTGTCCACGACCCACATCGGACCATCAGGTTCCATGCCGTGGCCCTGCGTGCCCTTGAAAGGCTCCGCGGAGGTCCTCCGCGCGGGGTGCATCGCGGTCGGGCAACTCCTCCACCGACAAGATCCCCCGGAGCAGTTCCAGAGTCTTCGCCTGCGTCAACGTCTGCGCCGTGTACCCCCTCAGCACGGCGGCCACCAGATTGGGAGACAGGTAGGGATGCGCCAGCTCGTCGGCCCAGGACAGACCGAGTCGCAAGTAATCGCCAGCCTTTGGTTCGTAACGGCTCAGGAGATCGCGTTGCTCGTGATTGACCAGGTCCAGATTCCGGAGTTGTCCGAGCGTGGCCGACCAACTCAGTCGGTAGTCGACGCCGACTGTCAGGGCCCGGTCACGGAGGGGCATGTCGCTTCGCTCCGCCCACAGCTTGTTCACGCCTGTCCGCGGCGCCAAGAAGTGGATCGCGAAGGAATTGACCATCTGCTCGTTGTCGAGGGGGGCTTGCGCATCAAACTCGTCGCCGAACAGCCAATGACCCAGTTCGTGAGCCAGCGTCATCCGGCGACGCCCAGAACCCGCGGCCCCATTGATGACGGCGGCCCCCACAACTCCGGAGCCGACTTCGACCTGGATGCACGCGCCGTCTGGACCAGCAGCACCCAGATCGGCGGCGTAGGTGTACAGACCGAACGACTCGCACGTCCTGCCAAGATCATCGATCGGTCCCGACTCCAGGTTCAGGCGACGTCGAAAAAGTGCAGCTGCGCGCTCTGCTTCGTCGTGGTTGCGGGGGACGTGTGCGTCCTCGGATGGACCCGCCGGTGGAAGCAGGCCCATCCGGGCCACACTGCGCAAGTCGATGGCGAACTGGTCGATCTCTGCGTCCAACTGCCGGGTGGAGTCATGCGCTGCATGGGGCGTGGACCGTCTGCTGACCGCCGCGGGGACGGGCTCCTCCACGAAGAACGACAGCGGCCGCCCGAGTACCTCCGCGAGCCGAACCAATTCCGGAACCTTGAGGTGGCGATCGCCCTTTTCGAGGAGCACAACCGCTGTTCGGTCGATCCCGATGGCCCGCGCCACGCTCTCTTGGGTCATGTTCGCCAGGTCGCGCGCTTCGGCGATTCTGCGACCCAACGTCAC
>CAKUSI010000402.1 GCA_934678955.1 uncultured Austwickia sp.
GTTTCTATCCGCTTTGGCGCGGGAGGTCGTTTCCGACCCCGGCCCTCAGAGTAGTGGGTTGACAAGGGGTGGCGCAGGCGTCGTGCACGAACCTCCCCGGGAGGCGATCGCGGAAGCGTCCCGGAGGCCCCGAAAAGGGGTGTTTGTGCTTGTCAACCTGCATGCACGAACCTCGCCCTATTTCGGTGTTTGCTGACAGGGTCACAGGACCGCCCAGAACAGGGTGCGGTCGGGGCTCCTGGCTTGCCCCACGGTGAGCGCATCGGTCCAGCAGGGGGTGCATTGGCGAAAGAAGAAGACCGAGTCGGTGTCGGTGTCGATGATCTTTCGCGCGTGGGCGGCGAGTTCGGTCAGGTCGGCGTGGTCGACCATGATGACGAACACCGACTTCTGGATTCGGTCCCCGTAACTTTGCAGGAGGGCTGCCAGGCGGGCGCGGCGGTCGTCTTCGCTCACGTCGTAGGCCGCGATGATAGTCAGCGCCATGACAGGCCGGTCCAGGATTCATCGTGATCCATGATGCTGGCTCGCAGCCGGTGCGCCTGACGGTAGAGGTGGGCGCGGATGGTGCCGGAGAAGTCGGGTAGTGCGCCCGCGGTCTTGGTCAGCATGCGTTTCTCGTAGCTGGCCAGGAGTGCCTGTCTGCCTGCCTTGGTGAGCAGGGTGCCCGCGCCGGGTTCTTCCCGACCGTGGTCTGCCGTGAGCGCTCGTAGCCGCGCGGCGGTCATCACGACGGAATCGACCACGAACGGCCGGAACTCCTCCATGAGATCGAGGGCCAGGCTGGGGCGGTTGTCCTGGTCGGAGTGCAGCACGCCGATGGCCGGGTCGAGCCCGGCGGCCTGCAGGGCAGTGACGCATTCCCCGAGCAGGATCGTGTACAGGTACGACAAGGCCGCATTGGCGACGTCGCGGGGTGGTCGTCTGCTGCGCAACGTGAACTCCAGTCCTTCGGGCATCATGGCTCCGAAGCACGGGAAGTACCGCGCTGCGGCGGCCCCCTCCAGTCCCATGAGTTCTGCCGGAGCGGTCGCCTGCGTCACCATCTGCTCCAGTTGCGTCAACTGCCCGATCACGTCACGGACGGTGTCGGCGGAGTCTCGCCGGTTCGCCCGCCGCAGCACGATCTGTTGCTTGTGGATCTTGCTGGCCACGATCGCCTGCGCCAACCTCAAGGCTTGCGCGGAACCGTCCATGGCTAGTTGCGCCCGCAGCCGGGCTGGGCGGTAGCGACGCCCGTGACTGAGCATCGTGCCGAGGTAGTTGCCCGACCTGGACGCGAGCACGATGTCGACGTCGTTCGCCAAAGCCCAGGTGCGTGCACCGGCGCTGACTCCCACGGAACCGAAACACACGACGCGCGCGACCTGCGTGGTGGGCACGTCGAGGATCCGGGCGTCGTCAGCGCTCTCGACGAGGAGCCGTCCGGCAGCAATCCGTACCCGGCTGCCCTGCAACCCGACGTACAACACCCGTTCGTCAGGATCCACGCACCGGTGATCGTCCAGGGTCGGCGGGTAGCGCGGCCCGAACTCCTCCCCGAGGAACGCAAACCCCTCCTCAAAACTCGCCACGCGTGTCTTGTCTGATCCCAGCGTCATCCCGTGCTCCTCCACCAAGGCCGAAGCCAACCGTGCACATTCCCACGCGTCGTCGCGGGTCTGCGCGAAAGCCGCGATGTCGTCGCCGTACCGCACGACCGGGAAACCCGCGGCCTGCAGCCCGTTGTCGATGTCGACCAACACCAGGTTGGCCAGCACCGGCGACAGTGGACACCCCTGAGGCAGGCCCGCCAGCGGGCGCAGGGAGCCTGACGGCGTCCGGTACACGCGTGCGGCCAAGCCCTCCATCAAGTCACCCACCCGGGGGTCGTCGATGAGCGCCTGGAAGCGGCGCACAGCCAGAGCCTTGGGGAGGGTCGGGAAGCAGTCACGCACGTCTGTGCGCAGCACCCAGCAAAGCCCCTCGTCCCGCAGCGTGGCCACGCGCTGGACCGCGTCCACCACTCCCAGTCCGGGGCGATACGCGAACGCTGCCGTGCCCAGGTGCGGATCCAGCAGCGCCGTTGCCATGTCGAGTACCGCACGCGCCACGATCCGGTCACGCACGGCAGGCACGTGCAGTTGGCGCACCTTGTCGTCCTGAACGAGATCCAACGCCACCAGCAAACCCGGCTCGAACGTGCCGCGGTCGAGATCCTCGGCCAACGCGGTGAGGCGTGCGTCGGCGTCCTCAGCGAAGCGGGAAACCCCCCACGACAAGGACCCGTCCTCGGCGTCGTTGGCCAGCACCGCCGTTCAGGCGCGCGACAGCGACTCGGGCGCCGACACCCGCTCGAACAGATCCATCGTCACTCGCCCTCAACGGGCGTCGAGGTCGACGACACCAAACCCCTTGCCCCGAAGCGCCCCCACACCGCAGAACGGCGTCAACCGGAACAGGGCACCCACGCGATCGGCCACGCTGGCGTCGTCGCAGCGATAGGTGATGGTGCCCACTACTCCCGCCACGGGCCGCGGCGTCGGGGGGCCGTCCGGACGCCGTGCACGCACGCCGACCTGCTCGGTATGGATCGAGAAATCTGAAACCCAGATGGTCGCCGTCTCAGCCGGCGACACCTCGATCTCAGGCAGCCCGCTGAAGGCGCGCCACGCCACCTTCGGCGCCCGGAGCACCACCGCCGGGCTCGGGAACGGGGAGGTGCGGTCGCCGGACTTGAACGTGGTCGGCGTCAGGAACGTCACGGCCCAGGCACGCTGCGCGGGACCGGCGCACAAAGCCTCCCACGAAGTGCGTGCCTGCCTGATCGGAGGGCCGAACACGCCCGCCTGCCGGCCCAGCCGCACCGACCCGCCGTCGCCAGCGGTGTTCAGGAGGCGCTGCTCGGCCTCCTCTGTGAGCACGCTGATCTCGACGCCGTCCACCCCCGACCGCGGGGCCATCGGCGAGATCGTGTAGGGCTTCTCGGTGGCATGGTGTGTGTCCGGGGTCGCGGGGCCAGCCGTGTCGAACCAGCCCGAAAAGAACGCGTGCAAATACTCCGGCAGCACCGGGGGCCGGATGCCGCGCAAGGGCACAAAGAACGTCGACGGCACGAAATCCCCTCACTGTCGCCTCTCAGCATTATAGAAGCGCCAGCGACTCCCCGCTCCCGAGGCTCCGCACCACACCCGAGAAATCAGTGCGCGAGAAGTGCCAGCTCTACGGCGTACTGCCACTGCCTCCACCATGGCGTCGGCCTGACCTCCAGTTGTTAGATTGCATGCTTATCCGTCACCAACACGTTGCTCGGCTTGATGTCCAAATGGAAATTCCTCACGCTTGGTTGAGTTGAGACGCCGAGGACGCCCGTCCGAGTAATTGTCAAGACCTGTGGATCGGCGTGTCATGCGACGTTTTGCTGGCGTCCTGATTCCTCGGGTCGTTCGA
>CAKUSI010000403.1 GCA_934678955.1 uncultured Austwickia sp.
TCGCCGGAGCGCTCGGCCTGCGACGCACCGCGCGCGCGGTCACGCTGGTGACCCGGGCGCCCGCCCGCCTCGCCGCCGCGGGAGGCTGGGGCGACGCGCGCGTGGAGCTGCCGGAGGGGCAGTGGCGCGACGTGCTCACGTCGAACGAGTTCGAGGGCGGCCCGACCCGCGTCGCGGGGCTGCTCGATCCCCTGCCCGTCGCGGTCCTCCTGCAGGACTGAAACCCGACCCGTACCGTTCTCCCGACGAGGAAGACATGACGCCGCACGCCACCACCCGCTCCGCGGACATCGCCCCCCGCTCCGAGGCCACCACGCCCCGCGCCTTCAGCGTCTGGGCTCCGCGGGCCGACCGGGTCGACCTGGCGCTGGAACGAACGGCCCCCCGGGGAGATGCGCCGCAGGGACCGACGGCCCAGACCTCCGCCGCTCAGACCTCCGCCGCGCAGACCTCCACCGCGCAGACCTCCACCGCGCAGACCTCCACCGCGCAGACCGTCACCGTGGAGATGGAGCCCGACGAGAGCCGCGGCCACGGATGGTGGACCGCCCACGCCGAGGCAGACCCGGGGCTGCGCTACGGCTTCCTGCTCGACGGCGCCGCGCCCCAGCCGGATCCGCGCTCGCTGCGGCAACCGGACGGCCCGCACGCGCTGTCGGCCGTCTACGACCCGGGCGCGTTCGACTGGACCGACGACGGCTGGGCCGGGGTGCCCCTGGAGGGCGCCGTCCTCTACGAGGTGCACGTCGGGACGTTCACCCGCCAGGGGACCTTCGACGCGGCCATCCGCCGGCTGGACCACCTGGTGGATCTCGGCGTGGACGTCGTGGAGCTGATGCCCGTCGCGTCCTTCCCGGGTCGGCACGGCTGGGGGTACGACGGAGTCTTCCTCTGGTCGGTTCACGAGCCGTACGGGGGGCCCGCGGGCCTGCAGCGTTTCGTGGACGCCTGCCACGCCCGGGGGCTCGGCGTCTGCCTCGACGTCGTGCACAACCACCTCGGCCCGGACGGCAACAACCTCGCCCTCTTCGGCCCGTACTTCACCAACCGGCACCACACCCCCTGGGGCGTCGCCCTCAACCTGGACGGCCCGAGCAGCGACGAGGTCCGCCGGTTCGTGCTGGACAACATCGCGCACTGGCTCGTGGACTTCCACATCGACGGGCTGCGCCTCGACGCGGTGCACGAGCTGCACGACGAGCGGGCGGTGCACATCCTGGAGGACATCGCGGCGCACGTCGACGACCTCGCCGAGCGGACCGGTCGGGTCCTGTGGGTGGTGGCCGAGACGGACCGCAACGACCCTCGGACCGTGCTGCCGCGGGAGGTCGGCGGGCTGGGGTTGGACGGGCAGTGGGCCGACGACGTCCACCATGCGCTGCACGTGGCGCTCACCGGGGAGAATCAGGGCTACTACGCGGACTTCGCCGCGGACGGCGTCCTCGCGAGCGCCCTGCGCAGCCCGTACTTCCACGCCGACACGTGGTCCAGCTTCCGCGGCCGCCGGCACGGGCGGCCGCTGCCGCCCGGCGTGCCCGGCTGGAGGTTCGTCGTCTCGTTGCAAAACCACGACCAGGTCGGCAACCGGCGGGCGGGTGACCGGCACGCCGAGACCCTGTCGCGGCGCCGCCTGCAGTGCGGTGCCGCCCTCCTGCTGACCAGCCCCTATACCCCGATGCTGTTCATGGGGGAGGAGTGGGGCGCGAGCACCCCGTGGCAGTACTTCACGGACCACGTCGACGAACATCTCGCCGAGGCGGTCCGCACCGGGCGGCGGTTGGAGTTCGCGACGCACGGCTGGGCGGCCGCGGACGTCCCCGACCCGCAGGACCCGGCCACGCGGGACGCCTCGGTCCTGGACTGGGAGGAACCGCTGCAGGCCGGGCACCGGGACCTGCTCGGCTGGTATCGGGCGCTGATCGCGCTGCGCGCGGCGCGCCCTGACCTGCGCGCCAGCGACCTGTCGGCGGTGTCCGTCAACGAGGATCAGCAGGCGGTCGTGGTCCGCAGGGGACGCCACCGGGTCGCGGTGAACCTCGGGCACCACCACCAGGAGGTGGACCTGCACCTTCGCTCCACCCGCGGGATCGTCGTGCTGCTCGCCAACGACCCCACCCTGACCCTGCGCCACGACGGGCACGTCCTGCTCGCCCCCGACGGGGCGGTCGTGGTCGGCCCGGCGAGCCAGGACTGAGGCGCGTGACATCCCGACGCATGGCATCCAGACGCATGACACCCAGACGCGTGACACCGTGACGCGCATGACATCCGACGACCCGGGCAGCGGGGCCCCCCGGGGGCGGCGGCGCGCCCACCGGCCCGCGCTGCTGGACTCGAGCGCCCTCGACTCCTTCGGGGAGCCGCACCTGGATCCCGCGCAGATCGCCGAGATCGCCCACGAGACCGCCGCGATCCTGGTGCGGACCGGGCGGGCGTCGGAGGACCCGCAGCTCACCGAGAGGCTGGTGCGCCTGGTCGACGAGCTCGGCCTCGGCACGGTCGCGGACCTCTGGTCCGCGCATCCCGCGCGGAGTCTGCCCGGCGCCCTGTGGCGCCTGTACGTGCTCCGCGAGTGGGTCCGGCGCGACCCGGTTGGCGCGGGGGCCGATTACGCGGCGGGCGTCGTGCAGGCCGACGTGGCCTCGGTGATCGCCGGGGCGGCCTCGCCGCCCGGGCCGGAGGCCATGCGGGCCCTCGCCGACGCGATCCTGCGGGGTGTCTACGACGGCGACGTCGCGGGGGCGTTCGACCGCGCTGGCGCGTTCTGCCGGGTCGTCGCCGCCGGCCGGGCGGCGCGCGAGCCGGACGAGGGCCGTCCCGACGGACATGGCCGCAGCCCCAGCCCGGCCGAGCTGTCCGGGCGACACGCTCGATCGGCGGCGGCCGTCCAGACGATGGGGGAGGACCTCGCGGCCTGCGCCCGCCTGTGGCGGCGCGGGCTCCTGGCCTGACGGGGGCAGCGGTCGGACACCACCGCGTACGGAAAATATCAAGGAGCCGAGCGGTGCCGCCTTCTCCCGTATGGGGCGAGTTCACCCCGCGTTCACTCAGACCACGGAAGTGGGACACCCGACCTTCCTACCGTCGGCGATGACCGGCCGAGATCGGCCACCAGGCACCGTGGAGGAGAACAACGTGACAACGTATCGCAGGGCAGCCGTCTCGGCCGTAGCCATCGCAGGCATGCTGGCGCTCGCGGGCTGTGGCGCAGCCAACGAGGGCTCGGGGTCGAGCGGCGGCACCGCGAACGGCGAGTCGAACCTCTCCGGCACGGTCTCCGGCGCGGGCGCCAGCTCCCAGGCGGCGGCGGTCGAGGCGTGGAAGGCCGGCTTCGAGGGCAACCACTCGGGCGTGACCGTCAACTACGACCCGGTCGGCTCCGGCGGTGGCAGGACGCAGTTCCTCTCGGGCGGCGTGCAG
>CAKUSI010000404.1 GCA_934678955.1 uncultured Austwickia sp.
GGAAATCCCGCAGATTGGCCAGCGAATAGCGGATCGCGATGCGCTCGAGCGCTGTCTGGCGCTCGGTGGCGGTCATCATCGTGTTTCCGACCACCGTTTCCGCCGCCGGAGCGACCAGTCCCATCCACTTGCCAATGAAGTCACCGGGCGACAGCGGTTGCGAGTTCGGGTCGAGGGCGGAGCGGATGCCACCACAGCGGCCGTGGCCGAGCACGACGATGTGTTTCACTTTCAGGCTCTGCACCGCATATTCCAGCGCAGCGGACGTGGCGTGGTGCTTGTCGTCCGGCTCATAGGGCGGGACGAGGTTGGCGACGTTGCGCATCACGAACAGTTCGCCTGGCCCGCAGTCGAAAATCGTTTCGGGCGCAGCGCGCGAATCGCAACAGGCGATGACCATGATTTCAGGGGTTTGGCCGTTCTTGGCCAAAGCGCGATAACGATCACGCTCGGAAGCATAGCGGCCCTTCATGAAGGCGCGATAGCCGTTGAGCAGTCTTTCCGGCAGATGGGTCATACACTGGAAGTAGCGGCAAATCCGTGCGCACGCAATCGTATTCGTAACGGGGCTTTCATGATTTCTGATGGGGGACGATCACACCGCTCGGATCACGCCCGCAGGCCGCCTTGCGGGGAAACCAGCCGGCGCATATGCACGAGCGCCATCGGATGAACGAGGCTGTCGGCGTCCGTTTCCAGCATTAATTCATCCGCGCCACGCTTCACCGCGCGCGCCACCACCTCGAACACCGAAGCGGTCGTCATCTGCAGCGCTTTTTCACCGCTCATGCCCTGCATCCTGCGCGCAAGAAATACAGCCGACATGAGATCGCCGGTTCCGCTCGGCGTCGCCTCGATCGCCCTGTGCTCGGCCAGCAGGAGCTGGCGTGGAGTCAGCATCAGATTGCCGATCGAGCCCGTCATCATCGCGTGGGCGGAGGTGACGAGCATGGCAGCGACCCTGCCTCCGCGGCCGGGAACATCCTGAGCGGCGCGGGCGAGGTCCTCAGCGGAGTCGGCGAGCTGGTCGGAGGAGGGGACGAGCACGGTGACGACGACGAGCGCGGCGGCGGCGAGCGCGGCGGCGGCGAGCACGGCGGCGGCGAGCACGGCGGCGGCGAGCACGGCGGCGACGAGCACGGTCCCGGAAAGTCGATCACCGACCTCGCTGGCGGTGCGGGGGAAGTGCTCGGAGGCGTCGCCGATCTCCTCGGCGATGGCGAGGAGGACGCGCGCGAGGGCCTCGAGGCGGCGGAGGAAGGTCTCGGCGCCGTGAAGGACGGCGTCAAGACGGCCGAGCAGCTGGGCAAGGTCGCGAAGGCCTTCGAAGGAGGAAAGGTCGGCGACGCCGCGGGCGGCATCGGCAACGCGCTGGGCGCTGGGGGCGCGGGCCTCGGCACGCTGGCCGGCGCCATCGGCGGCGCGCTCCCGGACGGGGAGGTGCGGCGCGGCTTCCAGGAGGCTTCGCGGGTCGCCAACACCGTCGGCCAGATCGCGCGCGGCGTCGGCCAGATCGTCGAGGGCGCGTCGGACCTGCTCGGCGGCCTCTTCGGCCAGCGGCACCCCGTCCACTTCGAGCTCTCGATCGCCGGCGAGGACGCGCACTTCACCGTGCGCCACGTGAGCCTCCAGGAGGGGCTAGGCGAGCTCTACGACGGCTTCGTCGAGGCCACGTTCCCCTCGGACGCCTCGCTCGACGAGCACGAGCTGCTCTCGAAGGACATCCACCTCGTGATCGAGCGCGGGGAGGAGCAACGCCACTTCCGCGGGGTGATCCGGCACGCGTCGATCCGCCGCGCGCAGGAGCACCAGGTCTTGAACGTCGACATCGCGCCGGCGCTCTGGCTGGCGCGGCAGACCCTCGACTCGCGCGTCTACCAGGACCTCACGGTCCCCGAGCTGGTGGAGAAGGTGAACAACGAGCTGCTCGGCGGTCGCAACCGGAAGGTCAAGCAGGACCTCACCCAGACGTACGAGAAGCACGAGTACCTCGTCCAGCACCGCGAGTCGCACTTCGACTTTCTCAGCCGGATGATGCGGGAGGAGGGCATCTTCTTCTACTTCGACCACGACGAGGACGAGAGCGAGCACGAGGTCCTGATCCTGGCCGACAGCAACTCGAACCGCCCGCTGGTCCGGCCCGACCACGACGGCGCCGTCGAGTACGAGGAGCAGGAGAACCGGCGGGAGGGCCGGGAGGTCGCCTTCCACGTGCACCGCGAGGAGCACGTGGGCCCCACCGACGCGGTCGTCCGCGGGTACGACTGGACGAACCCCGGCCTGAACGTCCAGCACGAGCGCAAGGAGCGGGCTGACTGGAGCGGCGCGCGCCTCGAGGTCTACGACCACGACCACGCGCTCCGGCATCACGGCTACGACGACGGCGGGGGCTCGTACCAATCGCACACGGCGGATCGCCAATCACGCCTGCGCACCGAGCGCCTCGACCTGGCTCGCAAGCGCTGGACCGTCAGCACCACGGTCGTGACCGCCCAGCCGGGCCACGTCTTCGAGCTGCAGGGCGCAGACACCCACGACGACCGCTACCTCATCGTCTCGATGGCCAGCACGGGCAGCTCCGAGGGGGAGGGTGGCGGTGAGTACACCAACTCGCTCCAGGTCATCCCGACCGACATGCCCTATCGGCCTCCGCAGCCCGAGCGGCGCTTGATGCCAGGCCCCGAGACGGCGACCGTCGTCGGCCCGGCGGGCGAGGAGATCTACACGGACAAGCACGGCCGCATCAAGGTCCAGTTCCACTGGGACCGCCAGGGCCAGAACGACGAGCACTCGAGCACGTGGATCCGCGTCGCCCAAGGCTGGGCCGGCACGGGCTGGGGCTTCCTCTTCATCCCGCGCATCGGCATGGAGGTCATCGTCAGCTTCCTCGGCGGCGATCCCGACCGCCCGGTGGTCACGGGCTGCCTCTACAACGGCTCGCACCCCACCCCGTACACTCTCCCCGACGAGAAGACGAAGAGCACCATCAAGACCAACAGCTCCCTCGGCGGAGGCGGCAGCAACGAGCTGCGCTTCGAGGACAAGAAGGGAAGCGAAGAGGTCTACATCCACGCCGAGAAGGACTTCAACGAGGTCGTCGAGAACAACCACACGGCCCGCGTGAAGAACTGCCAGACGAACACGGTGGATGTGAACCAGACCGAGACCATCGGCGGTGAGCAGAAGATGACGGTCCATAAGGACCGGTGGAAGACGATCAAGCAGTCGGAGTGGACGGAAGTTACGCTCAACCGGACCGAGATGGTTCATGGCGCCGAGGATGTCACGATAGATGCCGACCGAGGGCACTGGGTGAAGCTGAACGACAGTCTCCGTGTTGACGGAAACGAGTCGATCACAGTGTCCGGGCGATTCCAGCTGGTGGAGGCCCACACGGAGAGGTTCGTCCTCGACAAGCA
>CAKUSI010000405.1 GCA_934678955.1 uncultured Austwickia sp.
CCCCAGCACACCGCGTACCGATCCCGCCCACGGGCGGCGCTATCCGCGTCCCGCAGGACGCGTCGCCGCCCCTGTGGCATGCTGGCTCGCATCCACGGGCGCCCCGGCCGGGGCTGAGATCGCGAAGGGACCTCGCGAACCGTCGAACCTGTCCGGGTCATGCCGACGTAGGAAGCGAACTTCGCACATGCGCCAGAAGCACGTCACCCATGAGCATCCGCACGCCCTGATGCCCCAGTTGCCTGATGAGGGTCGCGCGGCGGTCCGCGGGGGAGTCGTCGGCAACTATGTCGACCAGATCCACATCTTCCTGCCGGTCACGGCGCTCGGGCCGGCGCTGCCGCACCTCGCCGGCCGCGACGCCATCGCCGCCACCACCGCGTTCGTCGTCATGGCCACGCTGATCGGCCGACCGGCCGGCGCCATGATCTTCGGCCGGATCGCCGACCGGTTCGGACGCACCAGCACGACCAAGGTCGCCATCGCCGGGACGGCAGCGTGCACGCTCGGGATCGCCGCGGTCCCGACCTACGAAGTCCTCGGCATCTGGACGATGGTGCTGGTCATCGCCCTGCGATTCCTCGGCGGGGTGTTCCTCGCCGGAGAGTACAGCGCCGCCATCCCCCTCGCGATGGAGTGGTCGAAGCCGCGCCAGCGGGGCGGCATCTCCGGGGCGATCATGTCGATGGCGCCGTGGGCCCAGGCGACGATCGCGTTCGTGAGCGCGATGCTCCTCTCGAGCCTCGGCGCCACCTCGTATGGGATCTGGGGCTGGCGCCTCATCTTCCTCGCGGGCGGCCTGGCCTCGCTGGCCATGCTGGTCTACTACATCCGCCGCGTCGGGGACGCCCGGCACGTCGTCAAACCCACCACCCGCACGCTGGCGGCCAAGGTTGGGCTCCGCGAGGTGCTCATCGGCCGGTACCGTCGCTCGTTCTGGCAGATGTTCGGCCTGATGAGCGGCCTGTGGTTCATGACCAACATGGTCGTCATCGTGCTGACCGGGCGCTTGTCCGTCGATAACGGCCTCACGCCGCAACAGGCGTCCATCGCCATGGGCGTGGCCGCCGTGGGGCAGGCGATGGGGATGGTCTTCGCGGGACAGCTGTCGACGCTCACCGGACGCCGCCGGTTCTTCACGATCTGGGGGCTGATCGCCACCGTCTCGGGGCCGCTGCTCTGGCTGTGGATCTCCACCCAGCGCGGACTTCTGCCCATCGCGCTGGGCGCGATCGCCCTGCAGGTGCTGACCGTATGCGCCTACGGGCCGATCGGCGCGTACCTCACCGAGCGCTACCCGGCGCACGTGCGCTCCACCGGGTACGGCACCGCCTACAGCCTCTCGATTGTCATCCCCGCGCTCTACCCCTATTACCTGCCCACTCTGGAGGGGCTGCTCGGCCGGGTCGGCGCGCCGATGGCGCTGCTGCTGCTCGGGGGACTACTGGTGACCGGATGCGCGCGGCTCGGTCCGGCGCTCACCCCGGAGGAGATCGACGACGACGTCGAGTCGGTGGCCGCCCGCCAGAACGTGGGCGACGAGCACCTGTTGGCCGAGCTCGGCGAGCAACCCGGCCCCGACGCGGCGGCGCCGGACACACCGGCACCGGACGCACCGACACAGGACGCACCGACACAGAAGGCACCGACACCGCAGGCACCGGCACCTGAGACACCGGTCCGCCACAGGCCCTCGGAACGCCCATGAGCGAGCCCTCCCCCGCCGACGTCCTCGCCGCGGTCCGCGACCGGGCGCCGCTCGTGCACTGCCTCACGGCGGCCGTCACCATGAACACGGTCGCGGACGCCCTGCTCGCCGCGGGCGCGCGGCCGATGATGACCGAGACCGACCAGGAGGCGCCCGTCGTCGTCACCCGCGCGCACGCGCTGCTGATCAACCTCGGCACCCTCTCGACCGACGGAGCAGCCGGCATCCCGCCGACCGTCGCCGCGGCCCGCTCTCGCGGCCTGCCGTGGGTGTTGGACCCCGCGGCGGTCGGAGTCGCCCCCGTGCGCACCCGGATCGCCGCGGACCTGCTCCGCGAGTCGCCCGCGGTCATCCGATGCAACGCGTCGGAGGCGCTCGTCCTCAGCGGACTCGGATCCGGAGGCAGCGGCCCGGACTCCACCGCCCGCAGCGAGGAGGCCGCCGAGGCGGCGATCCGCCTCGCACGGTCGTGCGACACCGTCGTCGCGGTCTCCGGGGAGGTGGACCTGATCACCGACGGGCACCGGATCGTCCGGCTGGACCGCGGGACCCCCACCCTCACGAGGGTCACCGGGACCGGGTGCTCGCTGGGCGCGCTGACCGCGGCGTGCTGCGCAGTCGCTGACCCGTGGACCGCCGCGATCACCGCCACCTTGTGGGTCACCATCGCGGCGGAGCGGGCCGAGGGCGTCGCCGCCGGACCGGGAAGCTTCAAAATCGCCTGGCTCGACGCGCTGAGCGCGCTGGAACCACAGGCCCTGGATCCGGCCCCGCACGAAGCCGCCATACAGCCCGACACCGAGCCCGCCAACAGGCCCGCCGACGAGGGATGATGGCCAGGTGAGCGATCTCGATCTCCGGGTCTACCTCGTCACGTCGGGGACCGGTCAGCGCACCGTCGACGTCGCGGCTGAGGCGGCGGCCGCGGGGGCCGGCGTCGTGCAGGTCCGCGCCAAGTCCCTGGACGCCCGCGCCCTCCTCGCGCTCCTGTCGGCCGTCGCGGAACGTGTCGCGCAGGCCAACCCCGCCGCCCGCGTGGTGGTCGACGACCGGACCGATGTCGCGTACGCCGCGCGTCTCGCCGGCGCGCCCGTGCACGGGGTGCACCTGGGGCAGGAAGACCTGTCCCCGCGAGTCGCCCGGGAGATGCTCGGACCGGACGCCTTCATCGGGTTCACCACGGGCACGCTGCGGCTGGTGGAGGAGGCGAACAAGTTCGCCGACGTGCTCTCCTACGTGGGAGCAGGCCCCTACCGGCCCACTCCGACCAAGAACGCCGACCGGCCGCCGCTAGGTGTCGAGGGGTATCCCCCGCTCGTCGAGGCGTCGAGGGTGCCCGTCGTGGCAATCGGCGACGTGCAGACCGCCGACGTGGCGGAGCTGAGCGAGACCGGCATCGCCGGCGTCGCCATGGTCCGGCAGATCATGAACGCCGAGGATCCCGGCGCGGTCGTCCGCGAGTCCCTGCGCGCCTGGCGCGGCTAGCCACTTCCCGCGCGTACGTTTCCCGCCCACGGGCGAGACCGGCCCGCAAAACCCCAGCCCCGCCCGGCCGTTTCCCGCCCACGGGCGGAATCCGTACGCAAAACCCCAGCCCCGCGCGTACGTTTCCCGCCCACGGGCGAGACCGGCACGCAAAACCCCAGCCCCGCCCGTACATTTACCGCCCACGGGCGGAATCCGTACGC
>CAKUSI010000406.1 GCA_934678955.1 uncultured Austwickia sp.
CAGTTGATCGGCAAGCTGTCGGGCGGCAACCAGCAGAAGGTCGTCATCGCCAAGTGGCTCGTCCGAGACTGCGACGTGCTGATCTTCGATGAGCCCACCCGCGGTATCGACGTCGGCGCGAAGGAAGAGATCTACTCCCTCATCGAGGAGCTGTCGGCCCAGGGCAAGGCGATCATCGTCATCAGCTCTGAGCTGCCCGAGGTGCTGCGTGTGTCCCACCGCATCGCCGTCATGGCCAATGGCCGCATCACCGGCATCCTCGACAACAAGGACGCCACCCAGGAAAACATCATGGAGCTCGCCACCGTCGGCAAGTCCGCAATGAAAGGAAGCGCAGCGTGAGCACCAACACGGCCACCCGATCGGTTGAGACCCCGGCCGCCGAGCCCTCGAAGCTGGTCACGACCCTCAAGTCGTCGCTTCAGCAGGTGTTCGTCTTCGGCGCCCTCATCGCGGTCTACATCTTCTTCATGATCTTCGCCCGCGGGTTCGCCGCGCCGAGCATCCTGCCCGACATCCTGCTGCGCGCCGCCCCGATCGGCATCATGGCGCTGGGCGCGACCTTCGTCATCGCCACCGCCGGCATCGACCTGTCGGTCGGCACGGGCATGTCGCTGGCCGCCGTCATGACCGCCTGGTTCCTGGGCAGCAACTTCATGGGGCTGCCCCTGGCGGTCGGCCTCATCCTGTCGCTGCTGTTCGGCGGCCTGATCGGCCTGGTCAACGGCCTGAACATCTCGTTCCTGGGCCTGCCACCGTTCATCGCCACGCTCGGCATGATGCTCGTGGCCCGCGGCCTGGCCCTGGTCATCTCCGACACCCGCCCGATGCAGATCGACACCCCGGGCTTCCGTGACCTGTCGACCACCACGACCATCCCCGGCATCCCGAATGCCGCCGTCATCTTCATCCTCCTGGCCGTCGTCGCCGCCGTCCTGCTCGGCAAGACCCTCCTGGGCCGCTACGCCCTGGCGATCGGCTCCAACGAGGAGGCGACCCGCCTGTCCGGCGTCAACGTCAAGATGTGGAAGACCCTCGTCTACGTCACCGCCGGTGTCTTCATCGCCGCCGGCGCCATCCTGTACGCCGCCCGCACCGGCGTCGTCCAGCCCGCCGAGGGCCTGGGCATGGAGCTCAACGTCATCGCCGCGGTCGTCATCGGTGGCACGTCGCTGGCCGGCGGTCGCGCCAACATCCTCGGCACCGTCGTGGGTGCCCTGCTCATGCAGACGCTCATCACCGGCCTGCAGATGATGCAGGTCAACCAGTCCTGGCAGTTCGTCGTCACGGGCGTCATCGTCCTGGCCGCGGTCTTCGCCGACAACGTCCGTCGCAGCCGGGCTGCAGCGGTCTGACCCCGTCCCTGTCCACCCACTCGCAGCAACACCAACCAGCACCACCCACAGTTTTGCCCCAGAGCAAGGACGCTCGCGTCCGGGTCAAACACAACCGAAAGGAAACAACCATGAGGCGGTCATTCAAGACCCTCATCGCCGCGGGCGCCGCAGCCCTCCTCCTGACCGCCTGCTCGCAGGGCGCAGCCCCGGCCCCGGCCAACACCGGTGGCGCCGCTCCCGCCAGCGACGGTGACAAGGGCACCATCTACCTGGTGAGCAAGGGCTTCCAGCACCGCTTCTGGCAGGCCGTGAAGGAAGGCGCCGAGGACGCCGGCAAGGAGTTCGGCTACAAGGTCGAGTTCGTCGGCCCCCCGAGCGAGAAGGACGTCACGATCCAGCTCGACCAGCTCGAGACCGCGCTGGCCACCAACCCGAAGGCCATCGGCCTCGCCGCGCTCGACACGGCCGCGGCGTCCGACGTGCTGCAGAAGATCGCCGACGCGAAGATCCCGCTGATCGCCTTCGACTCCGGTGTCGACTCGGACGCCCCGCTCACCACGGTGCAGACCGACAACAACGCCGCCGCTGAGGAGGCCGCGAAGCACATGGTTGAGCTCGTCGGTGGCTCCGGCACCGTCGGCCTGGTCTGCCACGACGTCACCTCGCAGACGGGCAAGCAGCGCTGCGACGGCTTCAAGAACTACATCAAGAACAACGCCCCCGACGTCAAGCTCCTCGAGGAGCTCGTCGCCGGCTCGGTCGACGAGGCCACCAACGCGGCCAAGTCGCTGATCAACTCCAACGCTGACATCAAGGGCATCTACGGCACCAACGAGGCCTCGGCCACCGGTGCGGTCCAGGCTGCCATCGAGGTCAACAAGGAGGGTCTGCAGGTCGTGGGCTTCGACTCCGGTGAGATCCAGATGCAGGCCATCCGCGACGGCAAGCAGGCCGGTGCCGTGACCCAGTCGCCGGTCAAGATGGGCTACGAGACCGTCAAGGCCGCCGTGGACGCCATCGAGGGCAAGACCCTGCCCAAGGTCATCGACTCCGGCTTCGCCTGGTACGACAAGTCGAACATCGACGACCCCGACATCGCCGCCAACCTGTACGAGTGACCCTCGGTGCAGTAGCCCGATGAACCAACACCGGGGTGGGATCGCGCGCGGTCCCACCCCGGCCCCTGTCCCGCCGAGGGCTTGAGTTTTCCGCGCCGAGGGCTTGAGTTTCTTCGGTCGAGGGCTTGATTTTTGCGTCCGCCCAAGCCCTCGGCACTGAAAACCCAAGCCCTCGGCGCGACACACGGAGGTGAACGACCATGCTGATCAGCCATGACCTGGGGACATCCGGCAACAAGGCCTCCCTCCACCGGGCCACCGGAGAACTGGTGGCCTCGGCGTCCGCCACCTACCCGACGCGGCACGGCCGCGGCACCAGCGAGCAGGATCCACACGACTGGTGGCGCGCCGTCATCGACTCGACGCGCGAACTGCTGGCCACCTCGGGCGTCGACCCGCGCACGGTTGAGGGGATCTGCGTCGCCGGCCAGATGATGGCCGCCGTGCTGCTCGACGAGCGGTACGAGCCGGTGCGGCCGGCGATGATCTGGTCCGACCAGCGGGCCACCGAGCAGGCCGCCGCGATCACCGCGACCGTCGGCGCAGACCGCGCCTTCGAGCTGACCGGCCACCGCGTCGCCGCCAACTACACGCTGCCCAAGGTCGCCTGGGTGCGCGACCACGAACCCGACGCGTTCGCCCGCGCCCGCCACGTCTGCGTCACCAAGGACTACGTCAACCTCCGCCTCACCGGACGCCTCGCCACCGACCACTCCGACGCCTCGTCGACCGCCGCCTACGACCTCGCCGTCGGCGACTGGTCGGACGAGCTGCTCGCCGCCGCCGACATCGACCGCGCGCTGTGGCCCGAGGTCGTGCCGTCCACCGAGGTGCTCGGCACCCTGACCACCCAGGCAGCCGACGCACTCGGCCTGCCCCCCTCCGTGCTCGTGGTCGCCGGCGGGGGCGACGGCCCGATGGCCAACGTCGC
>CAKUSI010000407.1 GCA_934678955.1 uncultured Austwickia sp.
GGTCAGACCCCAGATGGTGGCGCAGTCACGATGCTCGCAGTCGTCGCACCAGCCGACCGCGAGCGTGTTGACGTTCTGCCAGCCCTTGGCGATCACGCGGTAGCTCAGTGACGGGCGGGCCTTGGACACGTCGATGGTCAGCTCGACGAGGCGGCCGTCGGCGGTGTGACCGAAGAGCACGTGCTTGATGACCTTGGTCTTGTTCCAGTAGCGACCGGCCTGCTCGATGCCGCGCAGGCCGGAGAGCCCCTTGGCGGTGAGGGTGATCGGTGTGCCGAGTCGGGGGCTGCCCTTGGCGTAGGTCATAGGCAGCGCGTGGAGGCGGCCGTCGCCGGTCAGCGCGTAGGCCCACTTGGAGGGGCGACGCGCGTACTCCTCCATCTCCTCGAAGCCGACCTCGAGGTCGACAATCCCGGGGATCGTCTGGCCCGCCGGCTTGAAGCCCTCCGCTAGCCCGTCGAGGCGCCAGCCGTCGCCCAGGCCGCCGAGGCCCATGAGGCTGTCGTAGACCGCGCCCGTGGAGGTGACTGCGAGGTAGTGGTTGAGCTCGTCGTCCAGCGGGCTCTGGAACTCGGTGAAGCGCGCGCCCTCCTTGGGCAGGGCGACGGGCGCCCACTTCGACACCTTGTTCGCGTAGAAGTACGACTGCACCTGGGTCTCGCCGATCGTGGCCATGCAGGACTTCGGCAGGGAGCCGGCCTTCGCGGCGGCCTGCGGTGCCGGTGACGCGACGGCGGTGCCGCTTGCAGTGCCGGCGCCGATCGCGAGGGCGAGCGCGGCGAGGCCTGAGCCGAGCACTCCGAGGGACTTCGACATGAACGGTTCCTTCCGTCCGGCCGGGCGCTTGTCAGCGCAGCGGCGTCTTCCGAGGCGTCATCGCCCGGGCGCCGATCCGTCGGCGGTAGGCCCCTCATCGGCCGGATATATCTGAGGCGTAGCAAACGTTCGTCTTGGATTGGTGTTCGAGTCCGATGTCTACAGCTGGCCAGGGTGCTGCACCTCAGCTGGACCGTCGGCTTGTGACCCAGCGCACAGTTGGTGCCGTCCTGAACGGATGTCTCAGCCTGTCGACGTGGGGGTCGATCTGACGGTCAGATCACGGGGTTTCGCGTCAGATGCAGGCTGCATGGCGCGACCGTCCAAGGGAGTGGACATGTCAATGAAGACGCACGTCGCTGGTTCGGGCCGATCGCCACTGATGGGCGCACGGGGAATGGATGGGCAGGGTCGGCGCAGGCTCATGTCGGGGCTGAGTGCCTTTATGGTTGCGTGCTCGCTCGGATCACCTTCGGCTGCTTCTGCTTCCGTGGAGGAGGGCCGCGCAATGCGCTCGCAGACTCAAGCTCCCTACGGCCTCGTGACTGCGGGCGCGGCGCGCCCAACGGCCGCATGCGGGCGCGCGGACACCTCAAGCGATTTTGATGGCGACGGGCGCAAAGACGTAATGCAGGTGTGCCGGTCGTCGAGCGGCGGCAAGGCTGGCTATCGAGTCACGGTCCGCACCGCGAAGAAGCAGGTAGCAACTCTCTTCTTCGCCCCGACGGGCCGTTATCAATTTTCGGACATGGCGCTCACGTCTGTCGTCACAGGGCCTGCTGACGGAATCAAGGGCGATGACCTCGCTGTTAACCTTGGAGATGATAGGAGCGGGACGACTACCTACGCCGCCTATTCTCTTCGGAAGGGTGCGCTCGTGGGCATCCCTGCTCCCGGTTCGAAGAAGAATCAGTGGAAGGTGAATTGGGGAATCGGGGCTCAGGGGTACAAAGTTGCCACCGGGATTCATACCCACTACGAGGAGCGGAGCCTCGTTGCTCGTGTGGGTCGGGTGGAGCGACTGGGCAAGGGTGTTGCCAGCTTCATCGGGCGCGAGTATGAATGGCGCAAGGGTGGATGGGTCTTTATTGGAGATGTGCGAGATCGTGGACAAGTTGAATCAAGCTATGCCAGCACCTACTGGCTAGGGATCGGCTTTGCCGATGAGAATGACGAGCCTGGTGTGGGTGACTGATCAACCGGTCAGTCGCGGCGAGGTGCTGGTGGATGTCGCTGAATGGGGGTCAAGAACTTGACATTCGCCATGGAGCAGTTCGCGGAGGACCTGGCCGGCGTACTGCGTGAGCGCTGGCTAACGGATCGGCTCGATACGGTCCCGAACTTCTGGGAGATCGTGGAGTACGGCCGGGAGAGCTACGAGATCCGCAACAGCAAGATGCTGCGGTGGTTGCTCGACCCGAACGGTTCACACCGGCTCGGGGATCGCTTCGTTCGCGGGTTGGCGGCGCAGGTGTCTCCGGAGCTGGCGGCTCAGCTCGCGACGCGTGACGGGGACCTGGGGAAGGTCACTGTCGATGTTGAGCAGCCCCTGCGCCTCGAGGCGGGGGAGCGCGTGGCGCGCGGGCGGCTCGATCTGCTCTACCGCGATCCCTCGCTCGGGATCTACCTCGCGATCGAGAACAAGACCGGCAGCGCCGAGCACGCCATGGGCGACAGCGAGGTCTCGCAGACATGGGGCTATCGCGACGCGCTGCTACGGGGGTATCCGGAGGAGCGTGGGATCTTCATCTACCTCGCGCCGGCGGGCGACCTTGCGAGCGACGAGGGATGGGTGACCGTGAGCCATCAGGCGCTCTTCGACGTGTACGAGGAGTTGGCCGCCGACGCGGATCGGCAGACGCGCAAGCTCATCGAGGACTTCCACTACGACCTGCGGCGCAAGCTCGACACCTCGATCGATGCGGCTGTGGGGCGTTTCCTCTTCGCGGACTACTCCGACACCGTCGTGACGCGGCTGACTCCGTCGAACTCGCTGTGGGGTGTCCTGGCGCTTCTGCCGTCCTCGATGTGGCTTGAGCCTTCCGGTGTTTCTGCGGCCGAGCGCCACTATCTGGAGCTGCGCGATGAGCTGGCGCACTCCTGGCCGATGGAGGAATGGGCCGGCTTCGCGACGCAGGTGGCGGAGACCTTCGAATGTCGCGGGCTCGACGTCGGTCGGCCCGTGACCCCGGATGCGCTGCAACGGGTCGCGCGGGTGCTGTGGGACCACCGACCGATGAAGGTCGTCGACCACTCCACCGACGAGACCGTGCAGGAGCTCGTGCGGCGCCTCTTCGAGCACTTCACGGGGCAGTCCGCCTCGCTCGGAGCGGCTCCGCCTGTCGGGGGGTTCGCCGGGCTGTGCGAGTCGGTGTCGATCAGCCGGAGCCGGGGGCAGGGCATCCAGTTCGACGCGGGGCCGAGTCGGTACAAGTTGCAGGGGAGCGCGCGGACTCAGACCTTCGAGCTCATGGCGTTGTCCCGGGTGACGGGGCGTGGGGATCCGCAGTTTCGCGATCCGAGGTTGGCCATGCGACGGACGTCGCTCGTGGACTGGGGCTATGTC
>CAKUSI010000408.1 GCA_934678955.1 uncultured Austwickia sp.
TCCGGATCTCGTCCAGGCGATGGGCATCAACGTGCCGCTGATGATCACGCTGACCTATGGTTTCGGCGTGGCGCTCGCGGCGCTGGCCGGTGTCCTCGCGGCGCCCGTCTACTCCGTGACGCCGAAGATCGGCTCAGAGATCATCATCGTCGTGTTTGCCGTCGTGGTGATCGGCGGCATGGGATCGATCATGGGCTCGGTGGTGACCGGCTTCGGTCTCGGGCTCATCGAGGGCTTGACCAAGGTGTTCTATCCGGAAGCGTCGAACATCGTGATTTTTGTCATCATGGCGATCGTTCTGATCTTGAGGCCCGCGGGCCTCTTCGGCACGGCGAAGTGAGGGAGGGGCGCCAATGCTGTCACGCGAGACATTGATCGGACTGATCCTCCTCGGGGTGCTGCTCGTCGCCCTGATCGACCGGATGGTGCCGAGCGAGATCAACCCGCACGAACCCCTGGACAGCGAGGCCTACCGGCGAGCCCTGCTCATGCGCACCGGCATGATGACCGCCGTCGCCCTCGCGATCCACAACTTTCCGGAGGGGTTCGCGACGTTCATGGCCGCGATAGCCGATCCCACGCTGGGGCTATCGGTGGCCATCGCCGTCGCCATCCACAACATTCCGGAGGGAGTGGCGGTGGCTGTCCCGGTCTACCAGGCGACGGGGTCGCGACAGCGCGCCTTCTGGTACTCCTTCACCTCCGGCCTCGCGGAGCCGTTCGGGGCGCTCATCGGGTACCTCGTCCTGGCGCCCTACCTCAGCGATATGGTGACCGGCATCACCTTTGCCGGAATCGCCGGGATCATGGTCTTTGTGTCCGTCGACGAGCTGCTGCCCAGCGCGCACGAGTTCGGAGAACACCACGCCGCGGTCTATGGGGTGATGGGAGGGATGGCCGTGATGGGCGTCACCCTTCTCATCCTCGGGTGACCTGGCTCCCACCCGTGGTGACCAGACGGGTTTCCTTGCCCGTCTTCGACCGTTCCGCGCGCGCGTCGGCCATGATGGGTGGCGTGAGTAACGCCGACATACTGCCCGACATCCGTTACGCCCTCATCGGCGGCCACGTCGTCGTCGACCTGATGAACACCGTCGAGTGGCGTCTTGACCCCGACCAGTCGGCCGAGGAGCTGGCCTCCTTCGGGCACCTCATCGCGTGGGCGCAGCAGTCAGAGCTGCTCACGCCTGAGGAGGTCAGTACCCTCACGACGCTCACGGCGGAGCACCCGCGGCTCGCCGAACGAGCGTTGAGCGACGTCATGGAGTTGCGAGAGCACGCGTACGCAGCGCTCCTGCAAGGCGACGACGCCGCGGCGGCGGTCGTCACGGGGCGGTACATGCAGGCGCTGTCCCGCGCGCAGTTGAGTCGCAACGAGACGGACTGGACCTGGCGGGAGGCGGCGGTGACGCTGGACACCATCGGCGACCGGTTGGCGATCGCCGCGGTGGACCTCATGCGATCGCCCGAGGTCAAGTGGCTCCACCAATGCGAAGACGTCGTCTGCGGCTGGGTCTACCTGGACACCTCCCGGCGGCGCAACCGCCGCTGGTGCGTCGCCGACGAATGCGGCAACCGCAACCGAGCACGCGCCTACTACGCGCGGAAGACGGGCCGTGGCTGACATCGACGCGGATACCCCGACCTCCGGTGCCGTCCGCCTGCCGGGTCTCGTCGGCTCCGCGGGCCGTCGCGAGCTGAGCGACGCCGCGGTTCCCTACCCCGTGCGGGTCGCGGGCGCCTGGTCCTGGCGGATCATCGTCATCGCGGCCGCCGGGGCGCTCATCTTCACCGCGCTGAGCAAGGCCAGCAACATCCTGATCCCGCTCGCGGTGGCCGTCCTCCTCACCTCCCTGCTGACCCCGCTCGTCAACGCCATCCATCGGGCCGGGCTGATGCGCGCGCTCGCCGCCCTCTCCGGCGTGCTCGCGCTCATCGTCGCCGTGGTGGGGATGATCACGATCGCGAGCACCCAGGTCGCCTCGGGCTGGTCGGACATGGTCGCCAGCCTGTCCCAGGGCCTCGACAGCATCCAGCGGTGGCTCGAGCAGGGGCCCTTCAACGTCACCGGCGAGCAACTGTCGCAACTCCTGGAGACGGCACGCCAGGCGGTCGCGTCCAATCAGAGCGCGATCACCTCCGGCGCCCTCGCGGTCGGCGCCAGCGCCGTGGACTTCCTCGCCGGTACGCTCATCGCGCTCATCGCGACGTTCTTCTTCCTGCTGGAGGGCCGCAGGATCTGGATCTTCTTCGTGGGCATGCTCCCCATCGCCGCGCGGGTGCCGGTCTTCGAGTCCTCCCGGCGCGGCTGGCGCTCGGTCGGCCAGTACGCCCGCACGCAGGTCATCGTCGCCGGCGTCGACGCGATCGGCATCGGCATCGGGGCGCTCGCCCTCGGCCTGCCGTTCGTGGTCCCGATCATCCTCGTCGTGTTCGTCGCCTCGTTCGTGCCGATCGTGGGCGCGTTCGTGTCCGGCGCGCTGGCGGTGCTGATCGCGTTCGTCGTCAAGGGGCCGGTCACCGCGCTGATCATGCTGGCGGTCGTGCTCGCGGTCCAGCAGATCGAGTCGCACGTCCTGCAGCCGTTCCTGATGGGACACGCGGTCGCGCTGCACCCGCTCGCGGTCATCGTCGCCGTGGGGGTCGGGACCTACCTGTACGGGATCGTCGGCGCCCTGTTCGCCGTACCGCTTCTCGCCACCCTCAACAGCACGGTGCGCTACCTCGTGGGGCACGATCCCTTCCCCGACCTCGGTAGGGACTCCCCGCGGCGATGGGACGCGGCGGACGATCCGCCGGCGGTCGCCGACTCCGACCCGGTCACGGCCTCACGCCACGCCGAGACCGACCCGGGCAGCCCGGCGCCCGGCCAGCCCAGCCCCGGAGAGAGCGGCGAGCGGGGCTGACCCGGGGTCGAGCCACGCCCGGCCCCGGTGTGACGTCGGACGCGGTCGGCCGACGACGCGCATCGGTCAGTCCAGATCGGCCGACCTCTCGTCGACCGACCCCGCGCCGCCCGCGAGGTGGCGCGCCGCGAGCGCCTCGCGGACGACGCGCGGCGACGGGTTGACGTGCGCGACCCCGTCGATCACGACGGTGGGCACCGTCTCGCAGCCGTCGTTCACCGATCGCAGGTAGGCGGCGGCGTCGGCGTCGGCCCAGATGTCCACCCACAGGGCGTCGGCGCGCAGCCGGCCGAGGCTGTGAGCGAGCCGCTGGCAATAGAGGCATCCCGCCCGGTGATAGACGACCACGTCCCCGTCGGCCGCGCCGGCCTGCGCCTCCTCCTGCGACATCGACGTCGGGAGCCGGGTGGGGGCGAAGTACACCGCGGCGGCCAGCAGCACGAGCGCGAGCAGCACACCGACGCCCAGGCGT
>CAKUSI010000409.1 GCA_934678955.1 uncultured Austwickia sp.
GAACAGTCGAGCGCAACGCGTGGTCATCGTCGGCGGCGGTCCGGGTGGGTACGAGGCCGCGCTGGTCGCGTCCTCCCTGGGAGCCCAGGTCACGATCGTCGACGCTGACGGGCTCGGCGGTGCCTGCGTGCTGACGGACTGCGTCCCCAGCAAGGCGCTGGCATCGACCGCAGTCTATGTGGGCCGCGTGGGCCAGGCGACGCAGATGGGCGTCGATCTGACCGCCCCGGTGCGTCCTGGGTCACGGATCGGCGAGGTCAACGACCGGATCGTCGAGCTGGCCGCCCAGCAGAGCCGGGACATCCACGCCGAGCTGGCCTCTCGGGGCGTGCGGGTGATCACCGGGCAGGGCCGACTCGACGGTCCGTCGCGGGTGGTGGCGACGGAGCCCGGCGGCGCGCAGGAGGCTCTGGACGCCGACATGGTGCTGGTCGCGACCGGGGCCGAGCCCCGGGTGATGGACACCGCCGTCCCGGACGGGGAGCGCATCCTCACCTGGCAGCAGACCTGGAACCTCACCGTCCTGCCCGAGCACCTCATCGTCGTCGGATCCGGGGTCACCGGCGCTGAACTCGCGCAGGCCTACCTCGGGATGGGCGCCCCGGTCACCCTGGTGTCCTCCCGTGACCTGGTCCTGCCGGGGGAGGACCAGGACGCGGCCCACGTCATCGAAGACGTCTTCCGGGAGCGGGGCATGACCGTGTTGAACCGGTCCCGGATGGCGGCCGTGCGCCGCGAGGGGGCCGGGGTGCTGGTGGAGCTGTCGGACGGGCGGACCGTCGCCGGGTCGCACGCCCTCCTGGCCGTCGGCTCGACGCCGCGCACGCGGGACATCGGGCTCGCCGAGGCCGGCGTGGCGCTGACCGAGCGCGGACACGTCGAGGTCGATCGGGTGTCCCGAACCAGCGCCCGCGGGGTCTACGCCGCCGGCGACTGCACCGGCGTCCTGCCGCTCGCCAGCGTGGCCGCAGCCCAGGGCCGGATCGCGGTCGCGCACGCGCTCGGCGAGGCGGTGCTCCCGCTGAACGTCCGAGGGGTCTCCTCCACGATCTTCACCGACCCCGAGATCGCGACCGTCGGCATCTCTCAGGAGGAGGCCGACGCCCGCACCGACATCCGGTCGGTCACGATGCCGCTGGCCACGAACCCGCGGGCCAAGATGGACAACCTCGCCCAGGGCTTCGTCAAGCTCTTCGCGCGCGTGGGAGGTGGTCAGGTCGTGGGCGGCGTGGTCGTCGCGCCCCGGGCGTCGGAGTTGATCTTCCCTCTCGCGCTCGCGGTGGGCCAGCGCCTGACCGTGGACCAGGTCGCGACGACGATCACCGTCTATCCCTCGCTGACCGGGTCGATCGCCGAAGCGGCGCGGCGGCTGCGCGGGGCCGATGGCTGAGCGGCCGATCGGGGATGAGCGGGCCGCTGGGGATGAGCGGGCCCCCCGGCAGAGCCCGTACGGCATCGTGCTGGGCCGATTCCAGCCGTTCCACCTCGACCATCTGCGCTACGTGACGGCCGCCAAGGAGCGCTGCCACCGGCTGGTCGTCGGGATCACCAACCCCGACCCCACGCCTCCCGCGATCGTCGAGGCCGATGCGCTGCGCTCCCGGCCTGAGAACAACCCGCTGAGCTACCTGGAGCGGCACCTCATGATCGAGGACTCGCTGCGGGAGGCGGGGTGGTCGCCGGCCGACTTCCTGTTGGTCGCGGCGCCGCTGACCCGCCCAGACCGGTTGGTCTCCTACCTGCCGCCGCCCGGGCGCTCGACCGTGTTCCTGACCGTGTATGACGCCTGGGGGGAGCAGAAGGCGCGCGAGCTGGAGTCGCTGGGCTACCGGACAGAAGTGCTGTGGCGGCGGGAGCCCTCGACGCGCGCCATGACGGGCACGCAGATCCGCTCGCGCCTTCGCGCGGGGGAGGACTGGGACCACCTGGTCCCGCCGGCCGTGGCCCGCCACCTGCGCGATCGCGCGCTGGGCGGGGACCCGCTGTAGATCCTGCGGCGAGTCGGCGGGGGCCCACGCTGGAACGCTCAAGCGGCGCCTCAGACGACGGGGGTGTCCTCGTCCAGCCACGCGACGCGCTCGTAGCCGTATGCCTCGCACGCGCCGCGCAGGCCCGCGAACATCGTGGACTCGTTGCGCAGGACGAGGCCGGAGGTGGTGACGTAACCGGTCGCGATCGCCGTGGTGTCGGCCCGGGCCTCGTGCCCGAGAGCGGTGGGAATCGTGACGGCGCGGTCGCCGGGATCCCGGACGAAGAGCGTGGTGGGCAACGGGTCGGCGAGCACCGGGCTCGCCACGTACAGCAGGAGCCGCCGCATGCCGGCCGTCTCGATCGAGAGGGACAGGTTGACCTGAGGGGCGCGAAAGCCCGTGGGCTGGCGCGCCACCAGCCACCGGCGGCTGTTCACGTGCTGGAAGGTGACCCCGCCGGTGGCGGACTCGATGACCGCGCCGAACCGGGCGGGATGGCCCTTGGGCAGCGCCAGGCGCGCGAGCAGGCGGGTGCGGCGCGCGCCGGTGGGGGGGAGCAGCACCGCGCTGTCGCGGTCGGGCTCCAGGTGGGTGCGACCTGACAAGGAGGGAGGAAGGCGCCGCGGCACCGCGCCGCCCTGGGCCGGCCGGCGGCGGGTCGCCGTCCCTGCCGACGGACGCTCGGCGTCCGGCAGGGTGAGCCGGCTCTCGGTGAACTCGCGGAACCGCTCCGCGAGGAAGCGCTCCTGGATCCGCAGCTCGCGAGAGCTGTGCTCGGCCTCGGCGCGCGCCACGCGCTCGGCGGCCTCGTGCAAGGTCTCCAGCTGCTTCATGAGCAGTTCGGCCGAGCGCGCCCGGGTCGCGACGGGAGCCTGGGCGTCATAGGCCAGGAGGCTCTCCGCGAGGTAACGGTCGAGGATGTCCTGCATCGTGGCGCCGACCGGTCGGCCCGCAACCGGGGCGAGGTCCGTGATGGCTCGGGCCAGCACGACAGCCTCGGTTGGCAGCGCCCCGGCCAGGCGGTTCGCGAGCGCGGCGGTCTTCGCGCCGGCCCGGCGCGGGGGTGGGTCGGCTCCCGGGGGAGCGGCCCGCCACGCCAGGTATTCCGGGGCCGACCAGCCGCTGACGTCGAACTCGCCGTCGGCCATCAGGCCCAGCCGCCGCGCCGCTTCGTCGAGGAGGCGGCGCCCCCGACCCGTGCCCACGGCGCGGTCGAGCGCGGGCCGCGCGGTCGCCGCCAGGTGGCGCAGCCGCCGCGACGGGCCGGCATCCCGGCGGGACGGGCGGGGCCGATAGGCCGACATGGGCTCCTCTTCTCACGGCTGGTGGTCGTCCGGCGGCCCGGAGACCGCACTATTGTCCCCCGCACCCGGCGAGCCCGCCCGGCCAGGTCGGTGCCCG
>CAKUSI010000410.1 GCA_934678955.1 uncultured Austwickia sp.
GCCTTGAAAGACGGCGGGTGCCCCGCTTCCCTCGGGGGTGCGGCCGATTGTCTGCGAGAAACAGGAGAACCATGAGCGCAACACCGAAGTGGGTCACGATCGTGATGGGCGCCGCGGTAGCGGCGACCATGCTGGGGGCGTGCTCGGCCACGCCGGCGGCCACTCCCAGCCCAGCCTTGACGACAGCAGGGTCAGCGAACCCGAGCAATGCGGCCGCCCACAACGAGGCAGACACGGCGTTCGCGCAGATGATGATCGTGCACCACCAGGGTGCGATCGAGATGGCCGACCTCGCCGCCCAGCAGGCCCAGAGCGCGGACGTCCAGGCCCTGGCCGAACGCATCTCGGCGGCTCAGGGCCCCGAGATCGAGACCATGAGCGGCTGGCTTTCGGCGTGGGGCGAGGATCCGATGCCGGCCGACAGCGACATGGCCGGGATGGACCACTCGGGCATGGACATGGACGGCAGAAGCCAGGAAGAGGTGATGGCCGAGCTGCGAGGCTTATCGGGCGCCGACTTCGACCGGCAGTTTCTCACCTCGATGATCGCCCACCATCAAGGAGCGATCGAGATGGCCCAGACCCAACTCGCCGACGGCCGGGACCCGCAAGCCATCGAGCTGGCGCAGAAGATCATCGCCGACCAGGAAGCAGAGATCGAGGAGATGCAGGGATTGCTCGCATCAGCGTAGGAACCCGACCGTGGCGAGGGGCCGGCAGGTGCTGCCGGCCCCTCGCCCTCGGACGACCGCACATGCTGTTCTCAGGCCAGACGAGATCTTGAGGCTGCCTTGACCGGTCCCCCCGGTGAGGGGAACCACCATGGTCGTCGTGAACACGACGAACAACACTTGGGCCCGGGTCGGCCACCAGACCGACCGGGCTGCGTCGCCCATGGTCACCCTGGTAACCGCAGAGGCCTGCCACCTCTGTGAGGACGCCCACACGGAACTCCTGAACCGCGCGACCCAAGGGCAGCTACTGCTCGACCAGGTGGACGCCGAATCACCGCAGGGCCAGAAGCTCCTCCATCAACACCGCCCGGCCATGTTCCCCCTCGTGCTGCTCGACGGCGCGTTCCTCAGCGCCGGACGCCTCCCGCGCCGCAAGCTCGACCGCGCCCTCGCGGCACGGAAGGCCTCGTGATGGGCTCGGAACTCCTGGCCACCGGCAGCATCCTGGCCGCCTTCTTCGCGGGCACGGTGGCCCTGTTCGCACCCTGCTGCATCGTCTTCCTCGCCCCGTCGTACCTGGCTGCTGCGGTCAAGAACAACCGGTGGCGCCTCCTCCCGCTGACCTTCGTCTTCGCGGCAGGCCTGGCGCTCGTCCTGGTCCCGATCACGCTCGGGGTGAGTCTGCTGGCCGGTGCGATCGCCAAGTACCACGTCATCCTGTACTGGGCCGGTGGCCTGCTCATGATCGGCCTCGGCCTGCTGGCCCTCAGCGGCCGGATGTGGTCGATGCCGTCGATGCTGCGCGCCCCCGACACCACCCGCGGCGACACGGCGACCTTCTTCAGCCTCGGCGTGTTCTCCGGGATCGCGTCCAGCTGCTGCGCCCCCGTCCTGGCAGGCGTGATGACCCTGTCCGCTCTCTCCGGCAACCCGCTCGGCGGCCTGGTCCTCGGGCTGGCGTTCGTGTTCGGCATGGTCATCCCGCTGCTGGTCATGGCACTCGTGTGGGACGCCGCCCGCCTCAACGAACGACGCTGGGGCCGGGCGAAGCCCATCAGGGTGACCGTCGCCGGCCGCAGCCTGCACACCAACAGCGTCAACCTGCTCGTCGCGGTCGCCTTCGTCATCATGGGCGTCTGGGTCATCACCCTCGCAGGCTCCGCAACGATGACCGGGTCGGGCACCTGGGTGCAGCTCGCCGCCGGCGACTGGATCACCCAAGCCGCGCAGGCCGTCCTCGGCTGGCTTGCCCCGGTCCCTGAGCCCGTCCTCGGCCTCGCCTTGTTGGGGCTGGCCGGGGTGTTCGTGTGGACCACGCTCCGCGACCGCCGCCGCGACGCGCGCCAGGGAGCCGAAGAGCACGCCGACGCCGACCCCACCCTGCCGCACTGCCACAGCACGACCGACGCCGACCACCCGATCGCCGACCACGACACCGCGAGGAACTGACGACCATGCCCAGCAACCAGCGCACCACCATCAGCCGCCGGCAACAGCTCCGAGACCAACGGGCACGCGAATCAGCCAAGGAGACCAAGCGTCGCCGCCTGTTCAGAATCGCGACCGGACTGCTGACCACGCTCATCGTCGCCCTCGTCGGGTTCGGCCTGTGGAGCGCCCGCCCCGTCGAGGGTGGCCCGTCCGGCCAGGCGCCCGCGTTCACCCTGCCTACGACCGCGGGCACCACCGTGTCCCTGGCCGACTACCGCGGCCAGCCCGTGCTTCTCTACTTCAACGAGGGCGCCGGCTGCGGCTCCTGCACCCAGCAGATGGCCCTCATCGAGCAGGAGCCGGGCTTCGCCGCAGCCGGCATCACCGTGCTCCCCATCGTGATGAACACCGCCGCCCAGATCCAACCCGACCTGGACCGCTTCGGCGTCACCACCCCCTACCTGCTCGACGACGGCACGGTCTCGAAGGCCTACGACACCCTCGACAAGGGCATGCACCCAGGCCTGCCCGGGCACGGCTTCGTCCTGATCGACGCCGACGGCAACAAGCTCTGGCACGGCAACTACCCCTCCATGTGGCTCGACCCCGCCGAACTCCTGCACGAAGCCACCAGCCGCCTGTGAACGGGCGCGAACGCTGCGCCGCCGACCTTGTAGCGATCTTGACCGACCGCAGACGGGCGCACGCCGTCGACGCAGCACCATGGACCTAAGGCCAGCTCAAGAAGGGAACCAATGATGATGTGGGGAGACAACAGCGGCTGGGGGATGTGGTTGGGAATGGGGATCAGCACGCTCATCCTCGTCGTCCTGATCGCGCTGTTGTTGTGGGCCATCAGCAGGATCGGCCGCGTCGAGGCGCCCAGGCCCCAGCGCGAGCGGCCGACCGCGTTGGAACTGCTGGACGAACGCCTCGCTCGCGGGGAGATCGAACCCGACGACTACCAGCAGCGCCGACGGATCCTCAACGACCAACGCTGAACCCTGCCGGGGGGGGCGCCGACCCCGCCCCCCTGCATGCCACGAACTACACCCAAGGAGCGCACCGTGACGAGGGCCACGATCAGGAGAGTCAGCACCTTCGGGGTGAGCGGTCTGACCTGCCCGGACTGCCTCGTCCTGCTCATGGAGCGCGTCCGACACCTGCACGGGGTTCGGGAGGTGACCGTCGACCTTGAGCCTGCGGGTGAATCGTCCCTCACGATCGCCCCCGCGGAAGCCGTGAGCGCCGAGGACATCCGAGCC
>CAKUSI010000411.1 GCA_934678955.1 uncultured Austwickia sp.
GTCGACGCCCACCCAAGCCATTACCTTGGAATGGACGAAATGACGCAGCGGACCGCGAATCTCCCAGAGCCCGTTGTCCGGCTCCTCCCAGTGCGCCGCCAGCCAATCCAGCAGTGCGCGCTGGAGATCCCACGCCGAGTCCGTGGCGCGCATCCCCGCTTCGCGGGCGAGGTACAACCCGTCGAGCGTTTCGCCCCAGACGTCGAGCTGGTGCTGGCCCGCCGCCGCATTGCCCGTCCGGACCGGCCCCGACCCCTCATACCCATCCAGCCAGTCGAGCGTTAGCTCGGGGAGCCGCTGCGTGCCGTCGAGGCCATACATGATCTGCAGCGTCCCGGGGTCCCCCGCCACGGCCCGTAGCAGCCAATCGCGCCAGGCCGTCGCCTCGTCGATGTACCCGGTGCCGAGTAACGCCTGCAGCGTGAACGTCGCGTCGCGCAGCCAGCAGTAGCGATAGTCCCAGTTGCGCACGCCGCCCATCTCCTCAGGCAGCGAGGTCGTCACCGCGGCCACGATGCCGCCCGTGGGCGCGAAGGTCAGCGCCTTGAGCAGCAGCAACGAGCGGCGCACCTCAGCCTGCCAACGCCCCTGGTCCGAACAGCTATCCACCCACTGCCTCCAGAATCGGCGGGTGTGCGCCAGCGCCCGGCCGGGGTGCGCGGCCACAGGCTCCGGCAGATGCGAGCGCCGGTAGGTGAGCACCACCGCGACCTTCTCCCCCGGCCCCACCGTGAACGCAGCGCGCAACTCCTCATCCACCACGTGCAGCGGGACGTCGGAATGCACCCACACCGCGTCGGGCCCGGCGACGGCCGACACCAACCCCGTGGGTGCGCGGTCGGTGTCGCGCCGGTACGCAGACGACGGGCCGCCCAGGCCCCTGGCTGGCGTCTCCCCGGACCGCGCAGCTGTTGAGCCGGACGGTGCATCGGACGTTGAGTCGTCGGATACGCGGCCCGGTGCGCCATCTTGTGCGCGATCCGGTGCGTCGCCAGGTGCGTTGTCGGGCGCGCGGCCCGGTGCGTTGTCAGGCGCGTGGCCCGGTACGGCGGCCGGCTCGTCCCACGTACGGATCCAAGGCCGTACGCGTCCGTAGTCGAACCTCAGCCGCAGTGTCATCGTCATGTCCACGCGGCCGCTCACACCCTCGACGATGCGGACGACGTCTGCCGCCTTGCCGCGGGGCGGCATGAAGTCCACGACGTCGACGCTGCCGTCCGCACATTCCCAGGAGGTCCGCAGCACGAGCGTGTCGTCCTCGTAGCACCGACTCGCTGCCCTGCGTTCCCCGACCGGCGCGAGCCTCCAATGCCCCGCCGAGTCGTCGTGCAGCAGTGCCGCGAAGCACGCGGCGTCGTCGAAGTGGGGCAGGCACAACCAGTCGATGGAGCCGTCGAGGCCCACCAGCGCGGCGGTGTGCAGGTCGCCGATCAGCGCGTAGTCCTCGATCGGCTGGGCGGCGCTCCCCGGCCCACGCGAAGCCCCGGCCTCGTGCTCACGCGAAGCCCCGGCCTCGTGCTCACGCGACGCCCCGGCCTCGTGCGCACGCGACGCCCCGGTCTCCTGCTCAGGCGACGGCCCGCCCCCCGCAACCAGGCGCCCCACGTCAGCGCTGCCCCAGCCGCACGAGTGCGGTCGCGAACGCCGCCAGCTGCGGCGGGCTCACGAGCGACGCCAGGAGTTCGACGTCCGTCGGCAGCCCGACCCGGCGGGCACCCTCAATGGCTCGAGCGTCGAAGAACGGCCGCAGGCCGGGCCAGACGGCCTGCGCCTCCCGGCAGAACAGGTCGGCGCCGGCGGGCCCGATCAGGGGGAAGCCCAGCAGCAGCGCTCTCATCTGCGAGACATCCCCGCGCGACAGGCGGCGCAACCGGCGCAGGTCTCCCCCGTACTGATCCTGCAGCCAGCTCGCCGCCTCCTCGAGGAATCGGGCGCTGCTCTGGTCCCGCTGCCGGTACCCACCGCGGTCGAGCGCGGCGACTCGCTGCTGCACGGTGGAAGCGAGGAGCCGCTGCGGCGTACGCCATCCCGCCGCGAACAGTTGCCCCGCGGAGGCCACCATGACGTTCGGGAGGATCGGCGCGGCGCACAGCGTGCTCAACACCAGAAGCTGGAACAGCGGAGCGGGCTTGTCGCGCAGCGTGATCCCGGCTTCGGCGGAGTACGTGGTGCCGTGCTGCGCCAGGACGCTCGCCGCCAGGGTCTTCGGGTCGGCGCCGCGCGCTGGGCCGCCGGGCCGCGATGGCGGGTGCTCGCGGACACGTCGAGGGGTGCGCCCACGCGCGATCGTGAGCGTCGAGCAGTCCATCGGGAACCTCCGTAGTACGGCGCCGGCGAGGCGGTGGGCGCGAGGTCATGGAGATACCCACCAGCACGCCGCGCAACCTCCCGCGAGAGGGGAAACCCGCGGGTCACGGGGTCGGCCCCGCCCCTGGACGCGACACGGGTCTCGCCCTCGCGCGCAACGCGGGTCTCGCCCTCGCGCGCGGCGCGGATCGCGTCCGAGTGCATGAGACCGCGTCGAATGGGCATGTGTACGGTGTCAGGCCTCCCACCAGCTCCCCCGTCCGGGTCCACCAGCGCGCCCCTCCACGAGAAAGCGAACGACAGGCGGATCCTTCGTTGATCGCACGCACACCCGATCGTCGAGAAGTGCGCCCGCCCGCGGGCACGGTGAATCCGCCGTGGGTCTCGCGCACGGCCACGAGACGCGACGGGCGCGACGAGGCCCGGTCGCCCGTCGGGGACCCGGGCCACCGCGCGACCGCCGCGCCCTACGCGAGCGTGACGCCCTCGTGGTCGACGACCGGCGTCAAGACCTTCGCGGTCAACCGGGCCTACCTGCGTGGCGAACATCGCGAGCGGGAGGACCTCGCGGGCCGCTTCATCGTCGACGCCGGCGCCGACAGCGGCCCAGACCTCGCCGCCACGGTGCACGCCAGCGCCTTGTCGGCATGCCACGCGGCGCTGGAGAAGCTCACCCGGGAACACGTCCGCGTGACCGACGCGTTCACCGCCCTCGCCGGATGGCACGGCGTGGACGGGAGCCTCGACGCGCAGCATCGTCGGCGCCGCCTCTGGCGGGCCGTCCTCGACCGGCACGAGGGAAGCGACCCCTGCTCGTGGTTGGAGTCGGTGTGTCGGCAGGCGGAGCGGATCCGCCCGGCGACGGACGGCGTCGCGGTCAGCACGTTCGTGGGGTCCGAGCCCGCGAACGTCCTGGCCGCGAGCAACCCCTGGGCCCAGGAGATCGAAACCCTCCAGCAGGTGGTCGGCGAGGGGCCCGGGATGGACGTGGCCGCGAGCCACCAGGCGGTGCTGGCCGAGGACCTGAAGGCGGATCGCCGCTGGCCCGTCTTCG
>CAKUSI010000412.1 GCA_934678955.1 uncultured Austwickia sp.
CCGAACTGGCGGCGTACCTCCGCGTGCCGACCCGCTGGCAGGGTGCGCTGCGCAGAACCTCTCGGGCCAAGGCGATTCGGGGCTCGAACAGCATCGAGGGCATCAACGCCACGCCGGATGACGCTCTTGCGGTCGTGGACGAGCAGCCGCCCCTGGCGGCCGACGAGCGGGTCGCTGCAAAGATCACTGCCTACCGACGTGTGCTGACCTACGTGTTGCACATGATCGGCGACCCCGATGTGCGTCCGGACCTGCAGACGATCAAGTCGCTGCACTTCCTGCTGTTGGAGCAGGACCTGTCCAAGTCGCCGGGTCGGTTCCGGGGGTCCGAGATCTACGTGCACGACGAGGCGAACGACGCGATTGTGTATGAGGGGCCGGATCCCGACCGTGTTCCGGGGCTCATGAAAGCGTTCGCCGACGACCTGTGTTCGGAAGCGACGGGATCTGCCCTCGTGGCCGCAGCCATGGCGCACCTGAATCTGGTGATGATCCACCCCTTCCGGGATGGCAACGGGCGGATGGCTCGCGTCCTGCAGACCTTCGTGCTGGGGCGGGACGGCATTCTTGAGCCCGACTTCTCCAGCATCGAGGAGTGGCTGGGGAGCAACACCGAGGACTACTACCTCGTCCTGGCCAAGACCGGGCGTGGGCGTTGGAACCCGGACGGTGACGCGCTCGACTGGGTTCGCTTCAACCTTCGGGCGCATCACATGCAGGCGCAGACCGTGCGGCGTCGTCTCGACGAGGTCACGGAGATCTGGCGTCAGTTGCAGGAGCTGGGTGGCCCCTTGGGCATTCCTGACCGCTCGTACGACGCGCTCGTCGATGCTGCGTTGGGCTACCGGGTTCAGCGTCCCAGCTATGCGAAGCAGACGGGCGTGGAGGATCGCACTGCCTCCCGGGATCTCAAGGAGCTGGTGGACGCTGGCCTTCTGGATTCTTTTGGGCAGACCCGAGGGCGCTACTACGTGGCTGGCGCGCCCATCCGCCAGTTGCGGCAACGGATTCGGGAAGGTCGTATGCCGCTAAAGGACCCTTACCCCCACCTCATGGCGTCGATCCGCGAGGCCCTTCGTGAGACGCGGACCCCGTCCGCGCCCATCCATATCGAACCATAGTTATGGTTTCTGACTTCGAGGGCCCTTGCAGTTTCCATAGTTATGCATAACCATGGGTGCATGGACAGCGAGACCCTCGCCGACGTGATCGCAGGAGGGGAGACACTGCGCGTCGAGTTCAAGGGTGAGGAGCGGCGTCCGTTCAACGACTCTGATCTCGTGGACGCGGTGGCGTGCCTCGCCAATGGTGACGGCGGGCTGCTCCTCATCGGGGTGGAGGACGATCAGCGCGTGACAGGTGCGCGACCCCGCCACGGCACCGTGACAGACCCGGTGCGCGTCCAGGCCCTCATCGTGAACAAGACCGTGCCCCCGCTCAGCGTGTCTGCTCAGGTCGTGTCTCTGGCAGACACCTCCGTGCTGGTCATCGACGTGCCAAAGGCGCCGATGGCCGTGGGAACCACACGCGGCACCTTCACCCGGCGTGCCCTGAGGGTGGACGGAACTCCTGAGTGCGTCCCCCTCACGGCCTACGACATCGTCTCCCTTGGCTACACGGCCACGGGGCGGGACTATGCGCTCACGCCGGTTCGAGGTCTGTCTCTGCCAGACCTCGACCCCGCAGCCTTCGCCCTGTTTCGGGAACTCGCTGGCCGGGGTAGCGGGGATCGGGCCTTGGCCCACCTCAGCGACGAGGAGATCGCCAGGGCGCTGCGGGTTGCAACGCCCAGTGGAGAGATCACGTTGGGAGCGGTCCTGCTCTTTGGCCCGGACGCTTTGATCGAGGCCCATGTACCTACGCATGAGGTCCTCTTTCAGGAGGCGGTTCGGGGGGAACTGAAGGATACGCGTGAGTGGCGTTCCTCCCTGCTTCGGGTGGCTGTGGAGGCCGAGCGAGAGATCGAGTTCCGCAACTCGGAGCAGGAGTTCCTGCATGGAATGGTGAGGGTCGCAGTCCCGCGTTTCCCCAAGACCGTGGTCCGTGAGGTAGTGGCCAATGCTCTCGTGCACCGCGACTACACCGAGGTTGGGCCCGTCAACATCCAGGTGACCGACGACGCGCTGACGGTGAGGTCACCGGGAGGACTGCCCGCGGGCATCACCCTTGACAACATGTTGTACGAGACCTCCCCCCGAAGCCCGGCACTCGCCGACGCGTTCAAGCGGGCCGGCTTGGTGGATCGCGCGGGACGAGGAATCGGGGATATCTACCGCGTCCTCCTGGCGAGCGGTCGCGGCGAACCTGACTACAGTCGCACGACGGACCGTTCGGTCACGGTCGTGGTTCCCACCGCTGGAGTTGACTTGGACATGGCGCGGTTCGTGGTTGAGTACGAAAGCGAGAATCCGGGGCTGGAACTGCGAGACCTGCGGTTGCTGCATGAGGTACGAGCGCAGGGCGCGACGACCCCGAGCGAACTTGTCGAGGCTTTGGACCTCGCGCCCGCCATTGTGCGACCGGCCCTGACTTCCCTCGTCGAGCGTGGGATCTTGGAAGTGCGCGGCTCAGGTCGCAACCGGCAGTATCACCTGGCGTCCGGCTTCTACCGTCGGGCGGAGGATCGGAGCAGCTACGTCCGGATGCGCCCGCTGGACGCCATCCAGAGGCGCCAGATGATCCTGACCTATGTGCAGACGTATGGGTCCATCACCCGGGGGCAGGTTATGGAGTTGTGTCTCGTAGACGTGGCGGAGGCACGTCGACTGATCAGGGACCTGGTGGACTCCGGGGAGTTGGCCCTGCACGGTCAGCGCCGCGGTGCGCACTACAGGCTTCCGGGGTCACCATGACCTCCAACTTCGACTTCCTCGCCGCCGAGTGGGCCGACGTCCACCCGCACGCCGTGCGCGCCGAGTCCTACGGGCGCACGGACCCGCGCACGGCGGTGTTCTACGCCCGGCGCGTCGTCGAGCAGGTCGTCGCGTGGATCTACGACCTGGAGAACCTCCACGAGCCCTACCGCGATGACCTCGCGGCACGACTGGCGGATGATGGGTTCCTCCGCGCAGTCGGCGTCCGTGTGGCCGAGACCGCCCACGCGATCCGCAAGGTCGGCAATGCTGCCGTTCACCGGGCGCAGCCGATCAGCGAGGCCGTCGCCCTCGGCGTCCTGCGTGAGCTGCACCGCTTCACCGCCTGGGCGGCCACGCGCTACACGACGGACCCGAACTGGCGGCGTCCGGCGCCCTTTGACGCTGCCCTTATCCCCGGACTGCAACCCACCAGCCCACCGCCGCGCACGGCGTCCGAGATCGAGAGCCTGCGCGCCCAGCTCGACCAGCGGGACGCCG
>CAKUSI010000413.1 GCA_934678955.1 uncultured Austwickia sp.
GTCTGGGCCAGGTCGGACATCGTCGCTCCTCGGTAGATCGTTCTCGGGTCTCGGTGGGGTCGGGGTCAGCGGCGCTCTTGCAGCTCGGGGCGGGACTCCCAGCCGCGTCGGGGGGCGTGGGTGCCGGTGCCCGCGCCGGGGCGGCGATCCGCGGACCGGTAGACGATGTACGGCCGCGTGAAGTACCCCAGCGGCGCGGAGAACACGTGCACGAGCCGGGTGAACGGCCACGCCGCGAACAGCAGGCACGCCGCCAACGTGTGCAGCTGGAACCCAAGCGGGGCGGCGGCCATGAGGTCGGCGTCGGGCCGGAACGTGAGGAACTGCCGATACCAGACCGAGACGCCCTCGCGGTAGTTGTAGTGGTCGACCAGCGGGCTCGGGTTGTTGATGCCGGAGGCATGCCAGCCGAACGTGTTGAGGATCCCGAAGAGGACTACCGCGCCGAGCAACACGTACATGACCTTGTCCATCGGGGTCGTCGCGCTGAACACCGGGCCGGTGGTCCGGCGGCGATAGATCAGGATCGTCATCCCCACGACCGTGCAGATACCCGCGACCAGGCCGACGGTGATCGCCATGAAGTGGTACGCCTCCTGGCTGATCCCGATCGCGTCAGTCCACGCCTTGGGCACGAGGAGCCCCATCACGTGGCCGATGAGCACGAAGAGGATGCCGAAGTGGAACATCGGGCTTCCCCACCGCAGCAGCCGGTCCTCGTAGAGCTGGGTGCTCCGCGTCGTCCACCCGAACTGGTCGTACCGCCAGCGCCAGACGTGCCCCACGAGGAACGACGTCAAGCAGATGTACGGGAAGACGACCCACAGCAAGGTGTTCACGGTCGCGCTCCTTCACGGAAGTCAGGCGAGGCGGAGGCTTGGCGCCAGGTGGCGTCGTCGGCCGGGTGGGGGTTCAGGCGGGGATCGATCGCGTACGGCGCCAGGCCCACGTCTTCGCGCGGCGGCCCGTCCTGGACGAGGCGGGCCACGGCCTCCATCTCGTCGCCGGCCAGCGGCGGCAGCGTGGCGCAGACGGCGACGACCGCGTCCGCCCACCGCGACCCGGCGTCCAGCAGGGCGAGCCGCAAGACCTCCACGGCCGCCCGGTGGTCCAGCAGCAGCTTGGCGCCCGCGGCCAGGTCCGCGGTCGCGCCGAACTCCAGCACGACGGCCAGGTGGTCGGGCAGCTCCGCGTCGTCGTCGAGCAGCCGCACGCCGTGGCGGCGGTAGGCCTGCTTGATCCGCACGAGGGCGGCGCCGCGCTCCCGGGTGTCCCCGTACCCGACGTAGGTCAGGTACGGCGCGCAGCGCCGCGTGTAATCGAAGGTGGCGACGTAATCCCGGCGCAGTTCCTCCACGTCGCCGGCCGCCAGCGCGCTCGCGAGTCGCTCCAGCGGCTCCCCGCACGCGGGGGGAAGCCGGCGGGCGACGTCGGTGAGCAGCGGCAGGCGCGCCAGCAGCTCGTCGTCCGGATAGCAGATCAGCAGGGACGCGCACTGCCAGGTGGCGCGCACGTCGTCCTCGCTCATCGCCAGCCCGATCGGCAGCCCCAGCCCTCGCCCCCGGCGGCGCAGCGCGAGCCTCATTGCCGCTCGCTCTCGCCCCGGAACAGATCCGCCGGCATCCCCTTGCCGTCCCAGCTCAGCAGGTTCACCCGGCTCTCGCCGGTGCGGCCGAGATCGTCGGCGGTCTGCCGGGCCTGCAGCATCCGGAAGTTCTCCACCGCGATCGGTTGCAGACCGCCGGAGCCCTCGCCGAGCAGGCCGCGCGCGCCCGGCTCGTATTCTGCGACGTCGCAGGTGGTGCCCAGCTCCTCGAGGCCGTGCGCTTGCTCGGCGTGCGCCTGCGGGATGACGTACCGCTCGTCGTACTTCGCGAGGGCGAGCAGCCGGAACATCTCGTACATCTCCTCCTCGCCCATCCCCACGGAGGCGGGGATCGCCTCGTTGGGGTCGCGGCCGAGGTTGATGTCGCGCATGTACGCGCGCATCGCGGCGAGCCGGCGCAGGACCGCCTCCACCGCGGGGACGTCGCCGGCGGTGAAGAGGTTCGCCAGGTACTCCACGGGGATGCGCAACGCCTCGATCGCGGCGAAGAGATTGCTGGGGTCCTCCGCGTCGTGCCCGGTGTCGCGCAGCACGTCCACCACGGGGGACAGCGGCGGGATGTACCAGACCATGGGGAGCGTCCGGTACTCCGGGTGCAGCGGCAGCGCGACCTCGTAGTCCCTGATCAGCCGGTAGATCGGTGAGCGCTGCGCCGCCGCGATCCAGTCCGCGGGGATCCCGGCCCGCTCGGCCTCGTCGGCGATCGCCGGGTCGCGCGGGTCGAGGAGCACCTCCCGCTGGGCGGCCAGCAGCTCATCGTCCGGCGCGCTCGCCGCGCCCAGCACGGCGTCGGCGTCATAGAGCACCAGCCCGATGTAGCGCAGCCGCCCCACGCACGTCTCCGCGCACACGGTCGGGATGCCGACCTCGATCCGCGGGAAGCAGAACGTGCACTTCTCGGCCTTGCCGGTCTTGTGGTTGAAGTACACCTTCTTGTACGGGCAGCCGGTGATGCACATCCGCCAGCCGCGGCACTTGTCCTGGTCGACCAGGACGATCCCGTCCTCGCTGCGCTTGTAGATCGCGCCACTCGGACAGCTCGCCGCGCAGCTCGGGTTGAGGCAGTGCTCGCAGATGCGCGGCAGGTAGAACATGAATGTCTTCTCGAACTCGAAGCGCACCTTGTCCGCGATGCCCGCCAGCATGACGTCGGCCGGCGCGGTCTCCTGGGCGCCGCCCAGGTCGTCGTCCCAGTTCGCCGACCACGAGATGTTCATCGGCTTGCCGGAGATGAGCGAGTACGGCCGGGCCACGGGGAAGTGCTTCTGCGCGGGCGCGTTGAGCAGCGTCTCGTAGTCATACGTCCACGGCTCGTAATAGTCCTGGATCGAGGGCATCTTCGGGTTGGAGAAGATCTGCAGCAGCTTCTTGACCCGCCCGCCGGCCTTCAGCACGAGGCGGCCGTTGCGTGTGAGCTCCCAGCCGCCCTTCCACTCCTCCTGGTCCTCATACCGGCGCGGATACCCCAGCCCGGGGCGCGTCTCGACGTTGTTGAACCACACGTATTCGGTGCCGGTTCGGTTGGTCCACGCCTGCTTGCAGGTCACCGAACACGTATGGCATCCGATGCACTTGTCGAGGTTCATCACCATCGCCATCTGGGCCATGATGCGCATGTCAAGCGTCCTTCCAAGCCGTGGCGATCGAGTCAGACGACGGTGCCATCAGTAGGTCACCTGCTGGCTGCGGCGGCGGATCATCGTGACCTCGTCGCGGTTGTTGCCGGTCGGGCCGATGTAGTTGAAG
>CAKUSI010000414.1 GCA_934678955.1 uncultured Austwickia sp.
CCCACGCGCTAAGTTTGCGCCATGCAGCTCCACGTGGCCGACCATCCCCTCGTCCACCACAAACTGACCTACCTGCGCGACAAGCACACCGACTCCCCCACCTTCCGGCGCCTGGCCGACGAGCTGGTGACGCTGCTGGCCTATGAGGCCACCCGCGACGTCCGCGTCGAACCGAAGCCGATCGAGACGCCGATGGCGCCGACCACGGGCATCCGCCTGGCCCATCCCCGGCCGGTGATCGTGCCGATCCTGCGCGCCGGGCTCGGGATGCTCGAGGGCATGGTGCGGCTGTTGCCGACGGCGGAGGTGGGGTTCCTGGGCATGGTGCGCGACGACGAGACGCTGGAGGTCACGACGTACGCGAACCGTCTGCCGGCGTCGCTCGCCGGGCGGCAGGTCTACCTGGTCGACCCGATGCTCGCGACCGGGAACTCGCTGGTGATGGCGCTCGACTACCTGCTCGCGCTCGGCGCGCAGGAGATCACGACCGTATGCCTGCTGGCGGCGCCGGAGGGGATCGAGCACGTGCGCGTCGCGTTCGACGGGCGCGCCGACGTACGGCTCGTCGTCGGGGCGGTCGACGAACGGCTGAACGAAAACGGGTACATCATGCCCGGCCTCGGCGACGCGGGCGACCGGCTGTACGGCGTGGTCTGACGCCGCACCCGTACGCTCTCCCAGCCCGCGTACGCTTCCCGCCCGCGTACGCTTCCCGCCCACGGGCGGCACCCGCCCACAAAACCCCAGCACACCCCGTACGTTTCCCGCCCACGGGCGAGACCCGCCCACAAAACCCCAGCCCACCCCGTACGTTTCCCGCCCACGGGCGGCAACTGGCGGTGGCCAACTGCGCCGATGCGTACCGTTCCCGCCCACGGGCGGCGGGCACGGGAGCGACGCCGGGACAGGTGGCAGGCATGACGAAGGGCCGGCCCCGGATCGCTCCGGGACCGGCCCCCCATCACAGGCTGTGACCTCAGCCGATGCGCTTCTTCAGGCCCTCGAGCTGGTCCTTCAGCTCCTGCGGGAGCTGGTCGCCGAACTTCGCGAACCACTCCTCCAGCATCGGGAGCTCCTTGCGCCAGCCCTCCTCGTCGTACGAGACGGCCGTCGTGACCTCCTCGACCGACATGTCGAGGCCCGACACGTCGATGTCCTCCGGCTTCGGCGTGAAGCCGATCGGCGTCTCGTCGGCGTCGACCTTGCCCTCGAGGCGCTCGACGATCCACTTCAGGACGCGGCTGTTGTCGCCGAAGCCCGGCCACACGAAGTTGCCGTCCTCGTCCTTGCGGAACCAGTTGACCTGGAAGATCTTCGGCAGCTTCTCCGGGTCGGGAGCGTTCTTGCCGATGTTGATCCAGTGCTGCACGTAGTCACCGGCGTTGTAACCGATGAACGGCAGCATGGCCATGGGGTCGCGGCGGACGACGCCGACCGCGCCGGCCTGCGCAGCCGTGGTCTCCGACGAGAGGCCCGCGCCCACGAACGTGCCGTGGTTCCAGTCGCGCGACTGGTAGACCAGCGGGATCGTCGAGGCGCGGCGGCCGCCGAAGAGGAACGCGTCCATCGGGACGCCGTTCGGCTCGTCGTACTCCGGCGCGATGATCGGGCACTGCTTCGCCGGCGTGGTGAACCGCGCGTTCGGGTGGGCCGCCTTCTCCTCGCTGTCCGGCGTCCAGTCGCGACGCTTCCAGTCGGTCAGGTGGGCCGGCTTCTCCTTGGTCATGCCCTCCCACCACACGTCGCCGTCGTCGGTCTTGGCGACGTTGGTGAAGACCGAGTTGCCGGCCTCGATCGTGAGCATCGCGTTGTTGTTGGTGTCCTTGCCCGTGCCGGGCGCGACGCCGAAAAGGCCGGCCTCCGGGTTGACCGCGTACAGGCGGCCGTCCTTGCCGAACCGCATCCACGCGATGTCGTCGCCGACCATCTCGGCCTTCCAGCCGGGGATGGTGGGCTCGAGCATGGCGAGGTTGGTCTTGCCGCAGGCGCTCGGGAAGGCGCCGCCGATGTAGTACGTCTTCCCCTCGGGGCTGGTCAGCTTCAGGATGAGCATGTGCTCGGCCATCCAGCCCTCGTCGTGCGCGATGGCCGACGCGATGCGCAGGGCAAGGCACTTCTTGCCCAGCAGGGCGTTGCCGCCATAACCAGAGCCGAAGCTCCAGATCTCACGGGTCTCGGGGAAGTGGCTGATGTACTTCGTGTCGTTGCACGGCCACGGCACGTCCGCCTGGCCGTCGGCCAGCGGGGCGCCGACGGAGTGGATGCACTTCACGTACTCCGCGCTGGTGTCCTCCATCTGCTTGAGGACGGCCGCGCCGATGCGGGCCATGATCCGCATGTTGACGACGACGTACGCGGAGTCGGTGACCTCGACCCCATACTTCGGCTCGTCGGCCTCGAGGTGGCCCATCACGAACGGGATGACGTACATCGTGCGGCCCTTCATACAGCCGCGGTAGAGGTCCGACATGATCGTCTTCATCTCGTCCGGGGCCATCCAGTTGTTGGTGAACCCGGCGCCCTCCGGCGTCAGAGAGCAGATGAAGGTCTTGTCCTCGACGCGCGCGACGTCGCTGGGGTCGGACGCGCACCAGAACGAGTGCTTCTTCTTGTCGTCGTTGAGGCGCTCGAAGGTGCCGCCGTCGACGAGCACCTGGCTCAGGCGCTCGTTCTCCTCCTCGGAACCGTCAACCCACACGATCTTGTCGGGGGTCGTGAGCGCGGCGACTTCCTCCACCCATCCGGCGAGCCCAGCATGGGTCGTACCGCCTTCGGTGGGGATCGTGGTGGTCTCAGTCATGTGGTCGGCCATCCCTTCGGTGTTGGTCAACTGCTCACGCACGGACCCTCCTGCGGCGCGCAGGCGTGCGTGCTGGACGCTACGCGCCTGGCAGCACGGACCACCGCCGCCGTTGGAGAGGCTTAGCTCACACCGTACAAGGGGAAGGCCCGCTCTCGTAGGGCCCGGATGAGGGATTGAGGTCACACGCCCCGAGGTTGCGACGGGCGGCTTCGTGGGAGCGGGGCAAAGCGGTCCGTATGGCGCCTCGCTGCCGCATTTCCGCCGGTGTGGGGGCATGTGGGGCGAAGACGCCTACGGAGGCGGGGTGGCCGCTCGAGCGATCGTGGGCCACCTGCCGGGAGGGCGCCGGGGCGCTGCACGGCGACCGCCTGCGGATTCGCGCGCCGACGGGCTGGGGGGGTACAGTCTCATGGTCGTCGCGACCGCCCTGCTTGCGCTGGGCCGATCCGCGGCAGGCGCCCGTAGCTCAACGGATAGAGCATCTGACTACGGATCAGAAGGTTAGGGGTTCGAATCCCTTCGGGCGCGCAAACTCCCAG
>CAKUSI010000415.1 GCA_934678955.1 uncultured Austwickia sp.
CCGATCTTCTTCATGGGGGGACACCTCGTGGTGAGTAGCAGCAGGGCGGTTCGAGACTAGGGGGTCGCGACCAGGTCGCGGGACGCGGCGCGCGTACGCGGAATCGTCAGGACGACGACGGCCGCGGCGATGCACAGCACCGCGGCCCCCTGCCAGGCGCCCAGGTAGGAGCCCTGCTGCACGCGCAGGACGCCGGCCAGCGTGGCCCCCGCGCCCGCCCCGATCATGTGGGAGGCGAACACCCAGCCGAACACGACCCCCGACCGCTCGATGCCGAAGTGCTGGCGGCACAGGGCCACGGTTGGCGGGACCGTGGCCACCCAGTCCAGCCCGTAGAACACGATGAAGAACCACAGCCCGGGGCCGATGGTGGAGCCCATGACGACGGGCAGGGCGAACAGGGAGACGCCGCGACCGGCGTAGTAGATCGCGAGCAGGATCCGCGAGTCCACGCGGTCGGTCAGCCACCCCGAGACCACCGTGCCGATGATGTCGAACGCCCCGATCATCGCGAGCAGCGTCGCCGCGATCGTGGGTGCCATGCCGAAGTCGTCGGCCGCGGGGATGAAGTGGGTCTGCACCAGCCCGTTCGTGCTCCAGCCGCAGACGAAGAAGCTGAGCACCAGGGGCCAGAAGGGCCAGCGCCGCGCGGCGTCCCGGAGGGTCGTGAGGGCCAGCCGCAGCGGGGACCGGGCCGGGCGGAGCCCGAGGTCGGGCGGCAGGGGAGCGTCCAGGGTGAGGTCGGCGGCGCCGAGGGGCCGCAGGCCCACATCGGAGGGCCGGTCGCGCAGCAGTCCCAGCACGAACGGGACCAGCGCCAGCGATGCGCACGCCACCGCGCCGGCCGCCCAGCGCCAGCCCGGGCCGTCGGCCAGCACGGCGATGAGCGGCAGGAAGCTCAACTGGCCGGTCGCGTTGGCCGCCGAGAAGATGCCGATCACCAGGCCGCGGTGGGTCTCGAACCAGCGGTTCGCCACGATCGCGCCGAGCACGAGCGCCATCGACCCGGTCCCGACCCCGATGAAGATGCCCCACAGCACCCACAGGTGCCAGGGGTCGGTCATCACCGTCGTCAGCAGGCTCGCGACTCCCACCACCGTCAGGGACGCCGCGACCGTGCGTCGCACGCCCCACCGCTCCATGATCGCGGCGGCGAACGGGGCCGTCAGGCCGTAGAGCACCAGGTTCAGCGACACCGCGCCCGACGTGGTCGCCCGCGACCAGCCGAACTCCTGCTCGATGGGGATGAACAGCACGCCCGTGCTCGACCGGAACGCAGCGGCGCTCACGAGGGCGAGCAGCGTCACGAAGGCCACCCACCACGCCCGGTGCAGCCCGCGTCCGGAACGGTTCACGAGCATGCATCCTGCCACGGGTCACGCGGGTGGTCGGGCAGTTCCACGCCGGCGGCGTCCTGACGGCGACACGGCAGGGGTTGGGGGTCGGAGCTCCGACCCCGATCCGCTCCTGTGGGGGGATCGAGTCCCCGTGGTTGTCCGTCGGTCGACGTGTCAGACTGGCACCGCAGCAACGAAGGAGTCGCCATGGCCGAGACCCCACAGGACTACCTCGAGCAGTCGCCCGAGCCCGGGCAGGCCTGGCTCCAGGAGTTCTGGGACCACGTCCGCGACCGGAACCCCGACCTGCAACTGGCGATGTTCCGCTCCACGCCCATGTTCCGGTTCGGCAAGTCCTACACCAAGGACGGCTACGTGATGTTCACCACCGCCGCGAAGCACTTCTCGGCCCACGCCCTCGAGTTCGACCTGGTGGAGGAGGCCCGGGCGAGGATCCCCGGGGCGTTCGGCGGCAAGGGCTGCGTGAGCGTGAAGTACGACAACGAGGCCGCCAAGCCGGCGCTTAAGGAGTTCGTCGACGAGGCGATGCGCCGGCGCGGCTTCCTCTGACGGGACCGTCCCGGAACCCGCGGAACGGTGGAATACTGGAGTCGTCGATGAAGTTGAGTGAGGTGAACTCAACTTTGATTCTTCCCAGGAGGGACACCCCGCATGGACACTGCCAAACTCACCACCAAGAGCCGCGACGCCGTCAGCGCCGCCCTGCGCAACGCGCTGACCAGCGGCAACCCCAACGCCGAACCGAGCCACCTGCTGCACGCGCTGCTGATGGTGCCCGACAACACCGTCGGCGCCCTGCTGTCGACCGTCGGCGCCGACCCGGCCGCGATCGACGCCGCGGCGGTCGCGGCGATCAAGAAGCTGCCCTCCTCGACCGGCTCGTCGGTGCAGCAGCCCCAGCTCTCGGGCTCGTTCGCCCGCGTCCTGGCCGACGCCGAGACCCGCGCCGAGCAGATGGGCGACGACTTCGTCGCCACCGAGCACCTGCTGATCGGGCTGGCGTCGGTCGAGTCCGACGCCCAGCCGATCCTGACCAAGGTCACCACGCCCGAGAAGCTCATTGAGGCCTTCAACGCCGCCCGCGGCGGCAAGCGCGTCACCAGCGCCGAGTCCGAGGGCGGGGAGTCGGCCCTCGACAAGTACTCGGTCGACCTCACCGAGCGCGCCCGTGAGGGCAAGCTCGACCCGGTGATCGGGCGCGACTCCGAGATCCGGCGGGTCGTGCAGGTGCTGAGCCGCCGCACGAAGAACAACCCCGTCCTGATCGGCGAGCCCGGCGTGGGCAAGACCGCCGTCGTCGAGGGGCTCGCCCAGCGCGTCGTCGCCGGTGACGTGCCCGACTCGCTGCGCGGGCGGCGGGTGGTCTCGCTCGACCTCGCGAGCATGGTCGCCGGTGCCAAGTACCGCGGCGAGTTCGAGGAGCGGCTCAAGGCCGTCCTGAACGAGATCAAGGAGTCCGAGGGCCAGGTCGTCACCTTCATCGACGAACTGCACACCGTCGTCGGCGCGGGTGCGTCCGGGGAGGGCGCCATGGACGCCGGCAACATGCTCAAGCCCATGCTCGCCCGCGGCGAACTGCGCATGATCGGCGCCACCACCCTGGATGAGTACCGCGAGCGCATCGAGAAGGACCCGGCCCTGGAGCGTCGCTTCCAGCAGGTGTTCGTCGGTGAGCCGTCGGTGGAGGACACGATCGCCATCCTGCGCGGCCTGCGCGAGCGCTACGAGGCGCACCACAAGGTGCGGATCACCGACGGCGCCCTCGTCGCCGCCGCGCAGCTCTCGAACCGCTACATCACGAGCCGCCAGCTCCCCGATAAGGCCATCGACCTGATCGACGAGTCGGCGTCCCGCCTGCGCATGGAGATCGACAGCTCGCCGGAGGAGATCGACCAGCTGCGCCGCCAGATCGACCGCATGACGATGGAGCAGTTCGCGCTCGACAAGGAGCAGGACGCCGCGAGCAC
>CAKUSI010000416.1 GCA_934678955.1 uncultured Austwickia sp.
CGCTGGAACGGCACGGCAGGCTCGGCCAGTCCCTCGCCACCGCCGGACCGGTCGCGGTCACCGAGACCTGGGGCAGGCTGCGCACCGACTCCGCTCACCACGCGGTGCTCTGGATCAGCGAGTGGCCGCGATCGCTGGTGTATCCGGGGTTCCTGTCGCCGGTGTTGTTGTCCACCGGCATCCAGCGGTCGTTCTCGCTGATCTGCACCCCGATGCGCTCCGACGCCGCGGCCCGCGACATCCGCAAGAAGAAGGTCGAGCACATCTCCGACCAGGCCCAGCGTGCAAAGATCGGCCAGATTGAGGACGCCTCCCAGACCGCCGAGTACCACGACGTGCTCCAGCAGGAAGCCGACCTCACCGCCGGACACGGCATCCTCCGCTACACCGGCCTCATCGCCGTCTCCGCGCCCACTGTCGAGGAACTCGACGCCGCCGTCGCCGCCATCGAACAGGCCGCGATCCAGGCGTCTTGCGAGACTCGGCTGCTCGTCGGGCAGCAAGCAGCCGCGTTCACAGCCGCCGCGCTCCCGCTCTGCCGCAGAGTCTGACGGACTCACGTTGTGGAGCCCTACCAATGAGCCAGTTCTCGACTATGCAGTATCCCTCGACCGGTCAGCGATGGACGGTGGGGCGTCGATCTGCCGAGGACGGACGAGGACGTACTCACCGTCAGGTGCCATGCTCTCGCGCAGCAGTTCCACTACGCGCGCGAGCGTCGCATCGTCAACCGTCGGCCCGTCCAGAGCGGCGCGGACCGCGTCTTCCAACTCGCTTGGAAGCACCTCGTCGTCGATGCGGACATTGGCGAGCATTGATCGCGCGCGAGCTGCATATTGGTCCGCCAGCAACGCTGAGAGAAGAATCGCCTGGTACTGCTCCGCCGTCATGCTCTGTGGGCTGCGCGCCAGCTCTTCCGACGGTGGCTCATCATGCTCGACGAGCGGACCTTCAAGGTGTGCAGTAGGAACCTCATCCACCTTGCCGACTTCGACAGAGGCCGTCTGCCGTGGCGGTCGGGTTGTGGCCCACTTCCACAGTCTTGAGACACCGAGGACCGCGGCGTCCACCGCAACATCGACTCCACGCTCAATGTAGGGCGCTAACGCCTCCATGATTGCGTCGCCGACTTGGTACCGGAACTCCTGACCGGGCGAAGGACGCTCCGGGGCAACAGGTCCGCGCGACCGCACGATCTCGTCGATGTCGGCAGGTCGAGACTCAGTAGGACCAAGCAGGTTCCTGGTGTCGTCGTCACGGAGTAGGTCCCGCTCATACCCACGGGTCGCCCGCGACTCGGAACGGTGGGTTCCCTCGCGACGCCGCACCCAACGCAGCTCTTCGTCGTCGTTCACGCCTCACCTCCTCGGTACCCGAAGTTTACTGGCGCCAAGCGCGGTGGATCGGTGAGATGTGAAGCGGCCCGCTGCTGAATGCCTCAGTGATCTGGGGAGCACGGGCACACCTCCTGAGTGACGCGACCACCAATGGAGGCCACCATGCCGACGTTCTTTGATTCGACAGCGGATGCCGCCGAGGCGTCCGAAGCCTTGCGGGGGCTGGCGCACGCGAGCCGGGGCTTCGATCAGCCCGCCGAGATGTACGGGGTGATCGGTGACCTGTCCTCGGGGATGCGGTCGCTGCGGCAGGCGCTCGACCAGATCGCCGATGTTCACGAGCGCAAGGCCGGGCACGCGTTCAACGACGCCGGAAGCGACGAGGCAGGCGTGCGGGAGGCGCTCGCTGCTGCGGAGGAGTTGCGTCAGGCCGCGAATCTCGTCGACCGGGCGTATGACCGGCTCGCGGAGGGGTTCATCGCTGCGGGGCGGATCGCCTGGCATCCCGAGCCCGCCGTCGAGGAGGCCGTGTCGTCGCGGTGGGTCAGCGTGGTGTTCCTCCAGGGCGAGGAGGCCGACCGGCCGTTGCGCATCCTGGGCGAGCTGGGGCATGTGGATGCGGTGGACTTCCTCGCGCAGTGGGACTACGGCGACGAGACCACGCAGGCCGCGCTGGAGAACGGGTATGTCTACGACGAACCCGGCGAGGGCACCAACGATCGGGTTGCGATCTCGGGCGACTACGCGCTGGTCGTCAACCCGCACGTCGGCTACGTCTCGCTGCTGCGCCGCTACACCGAACCGGAGGCCGAGCCCCAGGATGCCGAGCTGGTCGAACCGGCTCCGGTGCAGCCGGGGCCGGAGCTTCTGGTGTCGTACTCGTCACCGGGGGCTCCCAAGCGGACGGACCTGCCGACCCCGAAGCGGGATGGGTCGTGGTTCGAGCCGGCCAAGATCACGGCGGTCAAGCAGTCGCGGGGGCTGGTGCGGTGACCGAGGATCGCGCGCGGCTGCATACCGCTGTCCTGGTGGCACCGTCGAAGGAGCGGCGGAAGCTCCGCAAGCAGCGCCGCAAGGCCGAGGCCCGACTCCACGCCGAGCAGCGAAGGACCGCGCTCGCCGCTGCGAAGGCAAAGGCCGAGGAGGAGCGTGCCGAGCGCCGCGCGACGGTCTACCTGCCGAAGGCAGGCGAGTCCGGCGCTGCGCGGCTGCGCACTCCGGGCCGGTTCCATCTGACGCGGCATCAGGACACGTCGGCGACGCTGGCGGGTGCGTACCCGTTCGTCGCCGAGGGCGGTCTCGGCGCCGATGGCGTGTTCGTCGGCCAAGACCTCTACTCGGGCGGGAGTTTCGTCTACGACCCGTGGGTGCTCTACGCACGCGGCATCATCACCGCACCCAACGTGGTGCTGGCCGGGATTGTCGGCTCCGGCAAGTCATCGCTGGCCAAGTCCCTCTACACGCGCTCGCTACCGTTCGGACGGCGCGTATACGTGCCCGGCGACCCGAAGGGCGAACACACCGCCGTCGCCAACGCCGTCGGCGGACGTGCCATCGTCCTCGGTCACGGCCTCAACACTCGCCTGAATCCGCTCGATGAAGGCCACCGGCCCAGCGGTCTCTCGGATGAGCAATGGGCGTCCACTGTCGCAGCCCGACGGCGTGACCTGATCGGCGCACTCGCGGAGACCGTGCTCGCGCGGGGATTGTCGCCGTTGGAGCACACCGCGATCGACATCGCCCTGACGCAGACGGTGCGGGAGAACGACGTGCCGATCCTGCCGATGGTCGTTGACCGCATCCTCGCCCCGAGCGCGGATGCCGACGGCAGGCTGGCCGAGGACGGCAGGCTCGTCGGCCACGCGCTACGCCGCCTCGTCGCCGGCGACCTGGCCGGACTGTTCGACGGGCCTTCGACGGTCGCGTTCGATCCGTCGTTGCCGATGATCTCGCTCGACCTCTCGCGGGTCACCGAGAACTCGAC
>CAKUSI010000417.1 GCA_934678955.1 uncultured Austwickia sp.
ACCAAGGAACTCATGCAGTTCGCCGGCCACAGCGACATCCACGTGGCCATGCGCTACCAGGAAGCCGTCAACGACCGCAAGAAGGACCTCGCCAAGCGCATGGCCGCCCTCGCCAGAATGCCCGCCGTGGCCGAACAGGGCGCTGCCCCGGACGCCACACAATGAACGGCGTCCGGGGCAGACAACGAAAGGGAGCCGCTACCAGCCGCGGCACTCGTCGGCGGGCACGATCAGCGCCTCCACGTCGGACGCCTTGAGCCGCAGCACCTTGCCACCGACCACGTAGCATGGCAGCTTCCCCGCCTGGGTGAGGCGCTTCAGCGAGCGCACCGACAGCGTGCACAACTCCGATGCCTCCGGGTAGGACAACCACTTCGGCTGCCGGTCCTGGTCCGTGCTCGTCGACTTCTTCGTCCTGCGGATCGTCTGGGCGGTCATGGGGCCTCCTCGGGTATGTATGGACGCTCTCGGCGCGCCCTCACTATCCAGAAGTAACTCAGAGTGCCTTCCGCGGACAGGGTGGCACCAAGACGATCCCTCATTCGGTCCGCGGCCAGGCTCGATTCGGTCCGCGGCCAGGCTCGCCCGCGGCGGCCGAGCAGAGTCATCTCTTGGACGACGGGGATCGGAACCTGACACGGGTGACGACGAGCGCGGTGCGGTTGTCGACGGCGCTCCAATGTGAGGCCGTTGTGACCCAGTCGTCTGCGCCAACGTATCGAACGGGTGGCGCCGCTCCGCATGCGCTTAAGTCACCACAGGCCTGTCTCGGCGGCCGCGCGCACGGTCTCGTCGGCGAGTGTTGCCACGGACGCCAAGACACGGGCTGGCGGCTCCTCCAGGTCGAGCGTGTGCGCAACGATTCGGACGCCGGCGTTTCGCACCACGTGCTGACGGGCGTCCTCGAGCCCTTTCGCGTAGACCAGGTGTCCGACCGGCAGGCCGAGCACTGTGCAGTACGCCAGCAGCTGATACAGGTCGGCCTGTGGGAAGCCGCTGGGCTTCTCGGCCTTGTACTTGGCGTCCACCACCACCCGTGGGACGCCGGCGTACGACCAGACGAAGTCCGGACGCACTGGCACCGTCTCGGCCTCGTCCAGATGAGTGCGGAACTGCAGCCACGAACGACCCCCGAACGGCCGGACCGCCTCCTGCAACGCGACCGTCACGAAGTCCTCGAAGATCGTCGCCATGTTGAACAGATAGCCCGACACCACCAGGTCTCCCACCCGCTGCTCGAACGACCGCCCCGCCAGCACCAACTCCGCCAACTCCAACGCCGGCACGTACCGCGCGTTCAATCGCGACGGCGTCCACGAAGGCCGCACGCCGCCCCGCCCAAGAGCGGTCACGTCCGCCAACTGCAACCGCAGCCGCTGTAGCCCCGCCCGATGCCGGACGCCGACCCGCGGCATCCGCAACAACCGCTCGACCGCCGCCAACAGCACCTGGTTCTCGGCGATGTCGACGGTGAACTCGTCGTACCGCACACCTCCAACGGGATGCTGCGCCCCCACCGGCGCCGCAACTGGTCCGCCTCCCGCACGCGGCCCCGCAACACCGCCAAGGTCTCATCGACGGTCATGTACCCCTTGAGTAGCCCCTGCTCCAACGCCCGCCTCGCCAACCGCACGAACGCGTCCGCCAAGGCCTCGGGGAGGTCAGCGTCGGCGTCCAGGAGCACCCGGTCATCGCGCCAGAAGTCCGGCCGCCGCGCGTACCCCATCAGGAACACCAACCGATTGATGTCGATCTTCGGCTCGATCACCACCTGCAACCCAGCCACGCTGACGACCCCGATCTGCGTACCCGGAGTCACCTCCCACCACCCCGGACGATCCGTCAGCGCGACCTGGACGACCCCCGCTGCGGCCAACGCGTCCGCCACCGGACGCCGCAACTCCACCAACCGCGACGGGCCACCCCCACGCAGGATCAGCGGGTTCGCCACCACCACTCCCCGACTGGTCGGACGCCGCCCGCCACGCCCGCTCCAGACCGCCCTGCTCGTGCACCCCCTTCCGCATGAAATACGACGGCCCGATCTTGAAGTCCGGATCCTCGATCCGCCGGTTCAGCTCCTCCAACAGATCCGCGATCCCGACATCAAGCTCGGACGCCGCCAGCCACCTGCGCAACACCCCGCTGGTGGGCGGCTCGGACGGGTGCAGCGGCACGAACGCGAACCGCCGCCGCATCGCCGCGTCCACAAGGGCGATCGAACGGTCGGCGGTGTTCATCGTGCCGATGATGAACACGTTCTCCGGATCGCGAGGTCCTTCACGGACACCCACGGACCAAGAGGCATCCAGAGCAGCGACGAGAACCGGTACACGTTCCTCCGCGGTGACCATCACCAGCGATAGAACGTCATCGGTCCCGATTGGCCCACCGGATGATCGTCATCACATGCACGTCGCTGTCAGGCGTGACTCCCACAGGATCTATAGGGACGACGCCCCCTTCTTCGACGTCACGCAGGCTTCCCGAGTTGCTCGGCCGATCTCCAGAGTCGTGAAACGGCCTCCGCAAAGACGCGCGCCCGCTCTCTGATCGCTGCCTCGTCCCACTGGTCGCTTCGGGCAAGTGGGTAGTTGATGACGAGTGACCTCTGCCTCTCGAACTCGGGACGCTTGGTTGTCCAACCGAGGTTCGAGACACCGCGGTTGAACGTCCCCGTGACCAGAGTGAGGTTGCCGATGGAGTCGACGACGCGCCGGCGCTGGTCGCTCCGGGTGAGCCAACGGGGATCGTTCTCATCTGGCTTGATGGTCACGCCCTCGTCGTGGATCGGCCAGTGCTGCTGCCAGGCGCGCGGCATGACGTGCTCGATCTGAAGGTTGTCGTAGTCGATTGAGGCCGGGGGCTCATGCTGGTCCTCACTGCGGAGCAGGCGATCAATCGCTCCCAAGAGGAGGCGTAGCCTCATCTGGGACATGCTGTCGTAGAACTTCCGGGTGACGAAGGCATCCAGGACCTCTTCGTCTGAGGGCCACGGCAGTGCACCTGTCGAAAGCGCGGTCACGACCGCATCGGCGATGTTGGATCCAGAAGCAGCGGCGGCCTTTGCCTCGCGGAGCACCCGGGCCAGGAAACTGCCGTAGCCGCGCGTCTGCGCCCCCACATAGACCCGCCGCATCGCCCACGACTCGACCGCTTGAGCAGCGCGGACGTGATCGGCGTGCGGGAGCTGCTCATGCGGCACGGTGTGCAGCCAAGCAAGCAGCGGAATGGCAGTGGTGATCTCTAGCCTCGGTCTTTCATGAGGGGCTGGGTGTGGTCGGGTTGAGGGCGTCTGGGGCTGTCCAGGGT
>CAKUSI010000418.1 GCA_934678955.1 uncultured Austwickia sp.
GGCGCGGTCCGCGGGTGGGCCTGCGCGATCCGCGCGAAGTCGGCGACGTCGAGCCGTTCGCCGCGCGCGCCTGGGTCGACGCCGGCCGCCCGGAGGATCGTCTCCGCGGCGGGCGCGCCGCCGGCCCAGCCGGCGAGGGCCGCGCGCAGGGTCTTGCGGCGCTGCGCGAACGCCGCATCCACGAGCGCGAAGACCTCCTCGCGCGTCGCGCGCGTCGCGGGCGGGTATGTACGGACGAGCTCGACGAGGCCGGAGTCCACGCGCGGCACCGGCCAGAACACGCTGCGCGGTACGGAACCGGCCAGCCGCGAGGTCCCGTACCAGGCAGCTTTCACCGAAGGGACGCCGTAGGCGGCCTCCCCCGCGCGGGCCGCGAGCCGCTCCGCGACCTCCCACTGGACCATGACCAGGGCGCGCCGCACGCTGGGCAGCCGCGCCAGGAGAGTGAGGAGGACGGGGACGGCGACGTTGTAGGGAAGGTTCGCCACGAGCGCGGTCGGCGGCGGCCCGGGCAACGCGATCAGGTCCTGTCCCTTCGTGCGGTGGGAGCCGTGGGGGGAGGGGACGCGCGCGGCGTCGGGGGCCGTGACGTGCAGCGCGTCAGGGGCGGTGACGCGCAGCGCGTCGGCGTGCACGACGCCCAGCCGGGCGCCCAGCTCGGCCTCACTCCAGCCGGTGCGCTCGGCCACCGTCCGCGGCAGCAGCGCGGCGAGGGTCGGGTCGATCTCAACCGCGATCACCCGCTGGACGCGCTGCAGGAGCGCCAGCGTCAGGGAGCCCAGGCCGGGGCCCACCTCCAGCACGACGTCGTCGCGCCCCACCTGTGCCAGCCGGGCGATGCGGGCGACGGTGTTGGCGTCGACGACGAAGTTCTGACCCCAGGACTTGGTCGGCCGCAGCCCCGCGTCCGCCGCGAGCGCGCGGATCTCGGAGGCACCGAGCAACGGGATCGCGTCGTCCGCCGCGCCATCTCCCGCCCATGGGCGGGAAACGCCCCCATCAGGCCTGGTCACCCACTCCACCTCCCGCCCATGGGCGGGAAACGCCCGCGATACCCCGGCCGGTTCGTCGCTCACCAGGGCCCGTAAAGCCGCTCGGCGTTGGCCGAGAGCGCCCCGCACAGCTCGCCCAGGTCGACGTCGAGTACGCCTGCCATGGCCCGCGCCGTGTGCGGGACCAGGGCCGGGGCGTTGCTGGCACCGCGGTGGGGGGCGGGCGCCAGGAACGGCGCGTCGGTCTCCACCAGCAGCCGCTCCAGCGGCACGACCGCGAGCGCCTCGCGCAGGTCCGCGGCGTTCTTGAAGGTCACGGGCCCGGCGAAGGACAGGTAGTAGCCCCGCCGCACGCACTCGCGGGCCATGGCGGCGTCCCCGGAGAAGCAGTGCAGTACGGTCGCAGGCGCCTCCGGCTCCTCGGCGAGGATCGCCAGGGCATCCTCGTGCGCCTCGCGGTCGTGGATCTGCAACGGCTTGCCGACCTGGCGGGCGATCGCGATGTGCGCCCGCAGGCTCTCGGCCTGGGCGGCGCGGCCGTCCTCGCCGGTCCGGTAGTAGTCCAGACCGGTCTCCCCGATCGCCCGGACCCGCTCGTGGGCGGCCAGGGCAGCGATCTCGGCGATCGCCTCGTCGAGCCCGCCCCGGTCGGCGAGCACCGGGGCCTCGTTGGGGTGCAGCCCGACGGCGACGACCACGGCGGGGTGCTGCTCCGCGAGCGTGATCGCTCGGCGGGCCCGCTCGACGTCGCAGCCGATGTGCACGACACGATCGACGCCGACCGCGGCCGCGTCCGCGAGCGTCGCCGCCACGTCGGGCAGCGGTTCGTCGCCGCGGGACATGTCGAGGTGGCAGTGGTGGTCGACGACGGGGTGCGGGAGGGGCTCGGGCAGCGGCCAGGGGCGGGCGGCACCGTCGGCGGCCGCAGCGGCTCCGGGCGTCGCCTCGCCGCTCACGCGTCGGCCCCTGCGCGCAGCCGCTCCGTCTCCTCCTCGACCACGGCCGGGTCGAGCTTGGTGAAGACCGGCGCCGGCTTGGCGATCGGCGTGCCCGCGGCGACCGGGCGCGGGCCCCAGGTCACGCCGGTCGTGTAGTCGCCCATGATGACCGGGTAGGTGCGGACGGGCGGTACGGTGCCCGGCGCCCCCTCCACCTCGTCGTCGAAATCGGTGACCTCGACGATCTGCGGCATCGGCGTCATCGTGCCCTCGCCGCCGAGCACCCGGTCGACCTCGTTGCTGCTGTGCGGCAGGAACGGGCTGAGCATCACGTTGAGGTCGCTCACGCACTGGGCGAGGACGTGCAGGATCGTCCCCAGCCGCTCCCGCTGATCCTCCCCCTTCAGCTTGAAGGGCTCGGTGCGAGAGACATACGTGTTGGCCTCCCCCACCAGCCGCATCGCCTCGGCGATCCCGGCCCGCTGCCGGTGCCGCGCGATCAGGTCGCCGACCGACTCGAAGCCGCCGCGCACGCTCGCCAGGATCTCCTCGTCGATCGGCTCCAGGGGCCCGCAGGCGGGGATCTCGCCGAAGTTCTTGGCGATCATGCTCGCCGTCCGGTTGACCAGGTTGCCCCAACCCGCGACGAGCTCGGAGTTGGTCCGCTGCACGAACTCGGCCCAGGTGAAGTCGGAGTCGCTGCTCTCGGGGCCGGCGGCGCAGATGAAGTAGCGCAGGGCGTCCGGCTGGTAGCGCGAGAGCAGGTCGCGCACGTAGATGACCACACCGCGGCTGGAGGAGAACTGCTTGCCCTCCATCGTCATGAACTCGCTCGCGACGACCTCGGTCGGCAGGTTGAGCACCCCGTATTCGCCCGGCTCGCCGCCCCGGCTGCCGCGGCCCGCGTAGCCGATCAGCTCGGCCGGCCAGATCTGGGAGTGGAAGGTGATGTTGTCCTTGCCCTGGAAGTAATAGGTGAACGCGTCGATGTCGTTCCACCAGCCCCGCCACGCCTGCGGGTCGCCGGTACGGCGCGCCCACTCGATCGACGCCGACAGGTAGCCGATGACCGCGTCGAACCACACGTAGAGGCGCTTGTGGGGGTCGTCGCGCCACCCCTCCAGCGGGATCGGGATGCCCCAGTCGATGTCGCGGGTCATCGCGCGCGGCTTCATGTCGGCCAGCAGGCCCTTGCTGAAGCGGATCACGTTCGGCCGCCACAGCCCGCTGCGCTCCCGGTCGTCGATGAACGCCGTCAGCGCGTCGGCGAGCGCGGGCAGGTCCAGGAAGAAGTGCCGAGACTCGACGAACTCCGGGACCTCCCCGTTGATCTTGCTGTGCGGGTTGATCAGGTCGGTCGGGTCGAGCTGATTG
>CAKUSI010000419.1 GCA_934678955.1 uncultured Austwickia sp.
CGAGCATCCCCCCGGAGCCCAGGCCCATCAGCCCCTGCCGCAGCTGGTAGCTCGCGTCGAAGTGTTCCGGAGCCCACGGGTCGAGCCAGATGTGCACCCGCCGCTGGAAGTGGGCGAACAGCAGGAACGCCACCCAGGCGGCCCCGACGAAGAGCGCGAGGCCGATCGCGACCCAGCTGCGCCGCTCCGTCGCGACGTACAGCATGGCCACGAACAGGCCGAAGAAGAGCAGCGAGGTCCCGAGGTCCCGCTCGAAGACGAGGACGAGGACCGCGAAGCCCCACGCGATGAGGATCGGGCCGAGATCCCGGCCGCGCGGGAGCCGCCAGCCGAGGATCTCCCGACCCGCGATCGACAGGGCGTCGCGGGTCTGGACCAGGTATCCCGCGAAGAAGATCGTCAGCAGGATCTTGGCGACCTCGCCCGGCTGGAAGGAGAAGCCGGCGACCTCGATCCAGATCCGGGATCCGCCGAATTCCTTGCCGATGAACGGCAGGAGCGGCAGCAGCAGGGCCAGGATGCCCGCCGCCATGGCGGTGTACGTGTAGCGCTGCAGGATGCGGTGGTCGCGCAGGAAGACGAGTACGAGCGCTGCCACCACCATCGACAGCCCGGCCCACAGGATCTGGCGCGGCGCGGAGCCGCCCTGCGAACCGCCGGCGATGTCGAGGCGGTGGATCATCACGATGCCGAGCCCGTTGAGCAGGGTGGCGATGGGCAGCATGAAGGGATCTGCGTAGGAGGCGCGCCACCGCAACACGAGGTGGAAGCCCACCGCGAAGACCAGCAGCCAGGCACCCTGCGTGAGGATGTCGACCGGCACCGCCCCGTCGGTCGCGAGCCCGACGTTGAGGTAGGCGAGCAGCACAATGCCCACCGCGAAGAGCAGCAGGACGAGTTCGACGCCGCGCCGGGGGCGGGGCCGGAACGTGCTGACCGTGCTCATGTCCGCCCCCCGCGCTCGTCGGACTCAAAGCGTTGGGACAGCGCGCAGCCCACCTTCCGTACGCGTCCTTCCTCGCCGCTCATGTCGTCGCCGTCCCGCACGGGGATCCCAGCGCCCGCTTCGCGCGGCAGTCCTCGGCGTTGCGCCGGATCTCCGCGAGCTTCTCTTGCGCCTGGTGATCGTCCGCGGGCCGGATCTGCCCGTCGAGGCGGTCCCGCCACATCGGGGGGAGGTCCCCGACCTCGATATCGGTGACCTGCTGGACCGAGCCGAGCTCCATCGGGCCGAGCGTCTGGGGCACGCCGCGGTAGAGCGCCACGCGGCCCTCGCTCTGCCCCACATACAGCTGGGTCTGACTCCAGCGCCAGCCGCCGTAGGACGCGAGGACGAGCGCCCCGACCAGCACGATCGCGACCAGCGCGCCGCGCAGCCACGAGCGCCGGACCACGGGGACGGGCGTCTCCTCGGCGACGGCGCCGTATCCGGTCACCTGGCGGGTCAGCGCCGCGGCCTTCTCGGCGGGGGACTGCGGCAGCGCGGCCGTCTGGCCGGGTCTGCGCGGCTCTGCCGCTGCGCCCACGATCACCGGCCGGGTGGACACGTCCTCCGACAACGGCACGATGTCGCCGATCACGCACGTCACGTTGTCGGGGGCGCCGCCGCGCATGGCCAGGTCGATCAGCCGCTTGGTCGTCTCGCGCGGGTCGAGCCCCATCCGGACGACCTCGGCGATCGTGTCCGACGCGACGTAGTCCGACAGGCCGTCGGAGCAGATCAGGTATCGGTCGCCGACCCGCGCCTCGCGCATCGCGAGATCCGGCTCGTCCTCCGGGCCGCCGGTGAGGACACGGGTCACGAGGGAGCGCTGCGGGTGGTGCTCGGCGTCGGCCTGCGTGATCCGCCCGGAGTCGACGAGGCTCTGGACGTAGCTGTGGTCCTTGGTGATCTGGGTGAAGGCCTCGCCCCGCAGCAGGTATGCGCGGCTGTCGCCGATGTGGACCAGCGCCAGTCCGTGCGCCCCGGCCTTCATCAGCGCGGTGAGCGTCGTGCCCATCCCTTGCAGCTGGGCGTCGGCGGACATCTCGCCCGCCAGGGAGGAGTTGGCCTCGGCGATCGTCGCGGCCAGGATGTCCAGGGCGTCGTCCGAGCCGTGGCTGTCCCCGTCCAGCGGTGCCAGGCGGCCGATGACCAGCGACGACGCGACGTTGCCGCCGGCGTGTCCGCCCATCCCGTCGGCGACGGCGAGCAGATGCGGCCCCGCGAACCCGGAATCCTCGTTGCGAGAGCGCACCAGGCCGACGTCCGTACGGGCCGCGTAGTTCAACGCGAAGCTCATCGGTGTTATCGCCTCAGCTCCAGCACCGTCGTCCCGATCTGCAGCCGGCTGCCCTCGCGCAGGAGCTCCGGTGCGGTGAGGCGGTGACCGGCGAGGTGGGTGCCGTTGGTGGAGCCGAGATCCTCCACGTACCAGTCGTGCCCCTCGGGATAGATGCGAGCGTGTCGTCCTGAGGCGAAGTCGTCGTCGAGGACCAGCGTGCACTCCGGGTTGCGGCCCAGCAGAATCCCCGTGCCACGCAGCGGGATGCTGGTGCCCCGCAGCGCCCCCTCGATCACGACCAACTGGGTCAGCCCGCGGCGACGGCGCTCCCGCCCGGACGGCGCGCTCGCCGTCGGTTTGACGCTCGCGCGGCCGCCGGGGGTGGTCCGCACGATGCGGGTCCCGTAGAGGTCGCTGCGGATCACGCCCACGATGCTGAAGACGAAGAGCCAGAGGAGCACGAGGAGGCCGAGTCGGACGGCGGTGAGGGTGAGTTCGCTCACGACTTCTCCTCGCGCTCGTCGGACTCACACGGCTGGCACAGCGGTCGAGTCACCAACCGTACGCGTCCGTCCTCGCCGCTCATGAGGTCACCGCCTGCCGGTGCGGACGGAGATGGTGCTGCGGCCGAGGGTGAGGCGGTCGCCGTCCTGCAGCCGGCGGCTGTCGATCCGGTCCCCGTTGACGAAGGTGCCGTTGGTGGAGTTGAGGTCGCGGATGGTGACCGCGAAGTGGGGTCCATCGTGCGTGACCCGGATCTCGGCGTGGCGGCGGCTCACCCCGGCGTCGTCGAGCGTGATGTCGGCGCCGTTGTCGCGCCCCAGGACGGTCCGCGCTCCGAGCAGGGGGTAATGGTCTCCGTGGAGTTCCAGCCACGGCCGCTGTGTGGGGTCCATCGGCGGCGGGGGGTTGTCGCGGGGCGGCACGGGTCGCACCGGAGCAGCCCGGGGCGGCGCTCCCGGTGCCGCTGGTCCGCCCCCGGCGGGGTGCTCCTCGTGTCGCTCGAAACCCTGCGGGGATGGCGAGCCCCGGCC
>CAKUSI010000420.1 GCA_934678955.1 uncultured Austwickia sp.
CTTCAGATCATCCCCGGGAAGGTGCGCCCCTTCACGTCACCCCGCCGAGGACCATCCACAGGTTCTGATCATTGCTCACGGGCTCATCACAATCGAGGGTGTAGCGCTGGTGCGAGCGGGGTCGGCGCGTCGGTGCCGGGGTGAGGGTCGAGGCCTCCCGATGAGGGAAGTTCTCACACTGCCCTGTACTGCCGCCGTCCGGAAGTGCCGACGGGCGTGTGGTTACTCAACTGCCCAGTAGCGATTGTCGGCCTCGACGGCGTGATCCGGCGCATGCGCTTGATCATCGGACGGACGCCGGCTGTCCAGATGTTAGCTATGCCGCTGTCGAATTGTCAGGTAGAACGCTGTCCGACCGCTAGAGTCAACGCGTGGACTACCGGCGCAGGATCGTGGACGACACCCTCGACGAACTCTTCCCCCATCTGGCCGCCATCGCCCTCGAGGGAGCCAAAGGGGTGGGTAAGACCGCGACCGCCACGCAGCGGGTCTCTACGGTGTTGTCGCTGAACAACCCCAACGAGCGAACAGCCGTGGCCGGCCATCTGGATCTGGTCACCGAAGTCCCCGGCCCGGTCCTCATCGATGAGTGGCAACTCGAACCCGACGTGTGGGATCGGGTGCGGCGGGCAGTCGACGACGACCCCACCGGAGGCCGCTTCCTGCTGGCCGGCTCGGCGGGGGTGGCGCCGGGGGTGCGAGTGCACTCGGGGGCCGGACGGATCGTGAGCCTGACGATGCGGCCGCTGACCTTCAGCGAGCTTGTCAAGATTTCTGTGTAAGGGATCCTCTTGTTGTTGTTCGAATCTAGAGGTAGCGGTTGATGCGTTCGGGGTAGACGAGGGCGAGTTGGGCCAGAGCTTGTTTCCAGTTCGTCACGATCTGTCCCTCGACGAGCCGGCCGGGGGCCTTGCGTTTGCCGGCGGGTTGGCCGGCTTCCTTGGCGCGGTCACGAGCGCGTTTGTCCTCGATGGTGCAGATCGCTAGCCACAAGAGTTTGACCACCGCAGTGTCGTTGGGGAAGTGCCCGCGGTTCTTCGACACCTTCCGTAGTTGGTAGTTCAGGCTCTCGATGCTGTTGGTGGTGTAGATCACCTTCCGCAGGGCCGGCGGAAAGGCCAGGAACGGGATGAAGCGTTCCCACGCGTTCTCCCACGTCTTGACCGCGTGGGGGTACTTCTTGCCCCACTTGCCGTCAGCGAACGCGTCCAGCTCGCTGCGCGCGGCCTTCGCGTCTGAGGCGGTGTAGATCGGCTTCAACGCCGCCGCCACGGCCTTGCGGTCCTGGTAGCCGACGAACCGCATCGCAGCCCGGATCAAATGGACGACACAGGTTTGCACGGTCGCTTCGTTCCAGGTCGCCTCGATCGCCTCCGGCAGCCCGACCAGGCCGTCGCAGCACACGATGAGGACATCGCGGATGCCGCGGTTGGCCAGGTCGGCGCACACGCCGGCCCAGAACTTCGCTCCTTCGGTGGTTTGCAGCCAGATGCCGAGCACGTGCTTGATGCCGTCCATGTCCACCCCGACGGCCAGGTGGGCGGCCTTGTTCGTCACGTGCGCGCCGTCACGGACCTTGACCATGATCGCGTCCAAGTAGATGACCGGGTACAAGGCGTCCAGAGCGCGTTGCTGCCACGCGAGGACCTCATCGGCGACGGTGTCGGTGATCTTGCTGATCGTCTCGTGTGACAACTCCGTACCCAGCGTGGACCGCAGGAAGTACTCGATGTCACGCACCGTCATCCCGCCGGCGTACAAGGCGATGATCATCTCATCGAGCTCGTTCAACCGGCGCGTCCCTTTCGGTACCAGGCGTGGCTCGAACGTGCCCAGCCGGTCCCGCGGGAGGTCCAAGTCGACGTCCCCGACCTGGGTCGCGACCGTCTTCGGAGTCGTCCCGTTACGCGAGTTCGGGAACGCCGAGGCGTGCGGGTCACCCTTCTCGTAGCCGAGGTGGTCGGTGAGTTCGACCTGCGTGCCGCGCTCGAGGGCGGCCTTGATCAAACCCGGGATGAACCCGCCATCCCCGGCCAGATCGATCTCGCCGGCATCGATGCGGGCGAACAAACCGTCCAGAGCGCCCGAAGCCACCAGGTCAGCGGCAGCCTTCGATCCCGGAGCCTCAGCCCGCAAAGCACGTCGCTCGGCAGCAGACAGCCTGTTCGAATGATTCGTCGTATCGGTCACAACACTCATCATGGTTCCTTCCGGTAGAAGGACCGCTTACACAAACCATCTGACAGCACCCCTTCAGCGAGCGCGGCCTGGCCGAACCGTCCGTGTCCCTGCGGGACATGCTCGCCGGGGCCCAACCGACGATCACAGGGACCTCACCGATCGACCTTGGCGGCTACACCGAAGAAATCCTCTGCTCGGGGTTCCCCGGGATCCGCGACCTGCCCGAACGGGCCCGACAGGTCCAACTCGACAGCTATCTCACCCGCATCGTTGAGCGTGAGTTGCCCGACAGCGGGGTGAACGTGCGCCGTCCCGCAGCGCTCCGAGCGTGGCTGACGGCGTATGCTGCCGCCACGGCGACAGACGCCGCCTACGCCACCATCCTGGCGGCCGCCACACCGGGCGAGGGCGACAAGCCGGCCCGGCAGACCGCCGACATCTACCGCCAGCACCTCCAACGGATCTTCCTGCTCGACCCGATCGAAGCCTGGACGCCCGCGTTCGCGCCGTTGAAGCGACTCACCCACTCCCCCAAGCACCACCTGGTCGACCCCGCGTTGGCCGCCCGCCTCGTCGGCGTCGGCAAGGCCGGACTCCTACGAGGACAAGGAAACCGCGTCCACGCCGCGACCGGCACCTGGCTCGGGGCACTGTTCGAGTCGCTGGCCGCCCAATCGGTGCGGGTCTACGCCGAAGCCGCAGACGCCCGCATCGGGCACCTGCGCACCAAGAACACCGACCACGAAATCGACCTGATCGTCGAAGCGGCCGACCGCTCCACGGTCGCGATCGAAGTCAAACTCAGCGACACCATCCGGCCCGCCGACGTCGAACACCTCAACTGGCTCAGCCAACAACTCGGCGACCGACTGGTCGACCGGATGATCATCCACACCGGCAAACACGCCTACCGCCGCCCCGACGGCATCGCAGTCGTCCCCCTCGCACTCCTCGGACCCTGACCCACCCGGCACACCGATCGGCATCACCCAACCCGCATGCCGACGGCAGGACCTCACCCACGTACCCGATGGTCGTGAGCGCTCAACTGCCCACGTTGGACACGGGCAGCAAGTCATCGCCGTACACCCGCCGGCCGCGGCCGGCGGGCCCGGAC
>CAKUSI010000421.1 GCA_934678955.1 uncultured Austwickia sp.
CGCCTCCGTGCACATCCCCAACTACCTGATCATCGACCGGGAGGGCTCCCCGAGGCTGACACTGCTGACCGATCCGGTGGACGGTGACTACCGCCAGGTGGCCGGTGGCGACAGTGTGACCGTCCGCATCGCCAGACCAGGCCATCACCCTCTCTGCCTGCGAGATCATCCGGTGAGCCTTCAGCGGCAACGGTCATTCCATGTTGACTGATATTTTCGGCTAGGCGAACATATCTGTCATGGAGTTGAGTGTCGCGCAAGTGGCGCGGGAGCACGGGCGGTCGGAGAGGTTCGTGCAGATGGCGCTCAAGTCCGGTCACCTGGCGGGTCATCGCGTCGTTGGGCGCGTCGTGACCATCGACGACATCGCGGCTCGGGCCTGGGACCGCTCGCTGGGTCAAGGCCGCAGGTGGGTTCCCGACGTCCGAGACGCAGCGCTCGATGTCCTCTCCAGCGGTCAGACCCGTCGCCTCTCCTCTTCCGAGCGCTCCCGCCTCAAGTCCCGCCTCCGGTCGATATCGGTGCCCCAGTTGGCACACGCGATGGGCGGCATCGGCCATTGGGCGCGTTATCGGGGCACACCTGAAACAAGGCTGCCGCGCATCGGGCCTTCGGCACTCGCCGCGGAAGAGCTGGGCCTGGTGTCCGGACAGGGCTGGCTGACATTCGTGCAGGTCCCCAACCTCGACGACTTCGAACTCGAGCACGACGTGATTCTGGATGGGGACGGCAACCTGGGCGTGGTGTGTCGCGACACCCTCGATGAGAGGGCGGCCCGGGTGCTTCTCGATTGCTACCTCCTGGGTGACGCTCGACAGTCGGAGGCAGCTGCAGCGCAGTTGCGGCGGCGATGCCGCGATGTCTGAGATCCGTTCCGCGGGTCCCCGGGCGGGTAGGCGGGCCGAGTTCGCGAACGTTGCCGAACTCGCCGCCGTCCTGCCGCCTTCGTCGTGGGTACTGATCGGCGGCCTGATGGTCCACGCGCACGCCGATCTCGCAGGACTCGTACATCCGCGCCCGACCGACGACGTCGACGTCGTGGTCGAGGTCCAAGTGATGAGCTACCCCCGGGCGGCCGCTGCGCTCGAAGCCATCGGCTACCGCCGCCGTGAGCCCCTTGACCGCCGAACTCCGTTTCACCGCTTCGAACGCACCCGGTGCGGCGAGTCGGGGCGAGGCGGCGACGTGGTCGATCTGATGGCGCCTGAAGGATCGGCCGTCCGCTTCGCGGGTCGAGACGTCATACGAGTCCCCGGATCGCGATCGGCGCTGCGGCGCACGGTGAGCTACCCTCTGGGGGATGGCGCCGAGCCCTCGGCCAGCGTGGTCGATGGGCCGGTTCGTATCCCGGACCTGTCGTCGGCGATCTCCCTGAAGGGAGCGGCCCTGCGGACCCCGTCGGCCAACCCGGTCCGGCATCTTCAGGATGCAGTGACGCTCTTTGCCTGCGTCGACCGCTCGACCGTGGACTTGTCGAAGAGCATGCGGCAGCACGCGAATCACCTGATCAACGCCCTGGACTCCGTGGAGGCCTGGTCCTTCGCGGATCCGCACACGCGGCGGAAGGCCGTACGAGCCATCCGCACGGTTCGACCCGACTGGCGCATCCCGCCTTTCCTCCTCCCGCAACGGCCGTGAGGCGACGCGGACGAGACACCCGCACGGGCAGCAGTTGGAGAGGTCGGCGCTCCTTCGACGCACTGAATTCGGTCCGGGGACGCCGCCGCAGATCAGGTCACTCGTCTCCGTGCCGATAGGGAAACGGTCACCCGACGGATCGGGCGGCCGGGACAGCACCGCGCGGCCCAGCCGCCCTCAGGATGAGGTGGAGTACACCAGATGTCATCGTTCGGAGCCTTGAACCTCGGCGCGCGCGCCATCTTCGCCGCGCAGCGCGGCCTGGACATCACCGGCCAGAACATCGCCAACTCCGCCACGCCCGGATACTCCCGGCAGCGCGTCGACCAGGTCGCCGTCGGCGGCCCGACGGTCCCGGCGATCTGGAGCAAGTACGACGAGACCGGCGGCGGCGTCAAGGTCACCGGCATCTCGCGGATGCGCGACGAGTTCCTGGAGGCGCGCGCCCGTACGGCCCACTCCGCACTGGGGCAGCTGGGCGAGCAGACCAAGACGTACGAGGCCATCGAGCGCACGATGGACGAGCCCAGCGACACCGGCCTGAAGAAGCGTCTCAACGAGTTCTGGAACGCCTGGGCCGACGCCGGCAACGACCTGAAGTCCGACGGCCCCGGCCGCGTCGTCGTCGAGCGCGGAGTCGCCGTCGCCGACCAGATCAACCACATGGCCACCCAGCTCGAGACGCAGTGGGCCGACACCCAGACCGAGCTGGCGGCCAACGTCGACGCGGTCAACTCCGCGGCCGCCGACATCGCCAAGCTCAACAAGGCCATCCGCAACAACACGATCAACGGGCTGCCCGCCAACGAGCTCGCCGACCAGCGCGACCTGCTCGTCGAGAAGGTCACCAGCCTGACCGGCGGCGTCGCCGAGCGGGACGAAGACGGCGTGGTCAACGTCAAGATGGCCGACGGCAACTACCTCGTCCAGGGGATGCGGAACCGCACCATCCAGGTCGAGGACGCCGCCACCTCATACGCAGAGCACCTCGACAACGGCGCCGTGAAGACCACGGTGACCTGGGGGCTCGACTTCGACGGCGTCAGCCCGGCGTCGCCCGCCGGTCCGATCCTCGGAGAGGTGTCCGACGGCAACCCCAAGAGCACGATGAACGGGCAGCTGGCTGCGCTGAACGAGACGCTGCCCAAGTACCTCGACCTGCTCGACGGCATCGCGGTCTCCATCGCGGAGGCCGTGAACGACCAACAGGCTGAAGGATTCACCAAGTCCGGTGAATCCGGCGGGGACCTCTACGCGTATGGGACCGACACGGCGCGAGCTGCCGTGAACCTGCGCTTCACCGGCGCCGCGACCGACCTCGCGATCTCCTCGGTGGATCCCGCGACGGGCGCCACCAACGGGGACAACGCCAAGGCGATGATGGCCCACACCTACACGCGCGGCGGGCCCGACGACCTGCTGCGCTCGGCGATCGTGCAGCTCGGCGTCGACGCCGAGAGCGTCTATCGCAACCAGGGTGTCGCCGAGAAGGTCGCCCGGACCGCGGACGACGCGCGCGACTCGGTGTCGGGGGTCAGCCTCAACGAGGAGATGACCAACCTGATGAAGTACCAGCACTCCTTCGCCGCCGCCGCCAAGTTCATCACCGCCGTCGACGCGACCATCGAGTCGCTGCTCAACATGACCCGCTGAGCG
>CAKUSI010000422.1 GCA_934678955.1 uncultured Austwickia sp.
GTCTGGTACGCGCTCGGCATCGGCGCCCTGATCGCTGCCTTCGCGGGTGTCGGGCTCCTCGCGGGTCAGGTGGCGGCGAGCACGCGGACGGCGTGGGCCATCGGTGGCGCGGCGCAGGCGCTGTTCTTCCTCGTGCGCGCCGTCGTCGACGGCAGGAATCTCGGGGCCGTCTGGCTCAGCCCGCTCGGGTGGGCCGCCGAGGTGCGTCCGTTCGGGGACGGGCCGCGGTGGTGGCCGATCCTCGCGTACGCGGTGAGCTGCGCCGCCTGCCTCGGGGCGGCCACCTGGCTGGCACGCCACCGCGACCTCGGGTCGGGAGCCATCGTCCCGAGGCCCGGGCCGGCCCGGGGCGCGCCGCGACTCGGGACGGCCGCCGGCGTGGCCTGGCGGCTCGGCGGCGGGGCACTGATCGGGTGGGCTCTCGGCGCGGCGGCCTGGGCGGCGACCTTCGGGGCGCTGTCCGAAGAGATGACCGGCCTCATCGAGGCGAACCCCGCCCTCATGGACGCGATGGGCCTGACCCGTGCGACCGACGTAGTGGCGTCGATGGCGCTGCTGGTCGTGGCGCTGGCGGCCATGGGCGCGGGCGTGCAATGCCTGGTCCGGCTCGGGTCGGAGGAAGAGGTCGGTCGACTGGCGACCCTGGTCGCGACCCGCCGGCCCCGGGCTGCGGTGTGGCGCGGCTGGCTGTGCGTGGCGTTCGCCCAGGCGCTCGTCGTCCTCGCGGCCGGGGCCTTGGCGCTCGGGGTCACGACGTGGGCGGCGACCGGCCGCGTCGAGGACCTACGCGTGGCGGCGTGGACGGGCGCCGCGTACGCCGTTCCCGTCCTCCTCGTCGTCAGCGTCGCGGCGGTGCTGGCCGGCTGGCGTCCCGGGTGGGCGCGGATCGTCTGGTCGATCGTGGGGTGGGCTGCCGTCGTCGGACTCCTCGGCGAGACACTGCGGCTGCCCGACTGGGCGCGCAACACCTCGCCGCTGCGCGCCGTGGGCAACCTGCCGGTGGACGACCCCGACGCCTGGGTCTTGGTCGGGATGGCGGTGATCGCCGCGGTCCTGGTGCTGGCCTCCCAGGCGGCCTTCACCCGCCGCGACGTGCTCGGCTGAGCCGGCTCTGCAAGGGCGTCCACCTGACGCCTACTCGCGATCGTGACGCCTACGGGCGATCGTGACGCCTACTGGCCACCGTGACGCCTACTGGCCACCGTGACGCCTACTCGTGTTCGTGACGCCTACGGGCGATCGTGACGCCTACTGGCCACCGTGACGCCTACTCGCGATCGGCCGCAAGGCCCAGCTCCCCCGCGACCATGGGATGACAGGCGATCTCCTCGCGTTCGGTCAGCTCGACGCACTGTGCCCGCATGCGGCCTGACTCCTCTCGTGGACGGTCAGGATGGCCTCCGGGCCCGAGCCGACCTACCGTGAAGTGATGCAGGGCACACCGCACCCGGCGCTGCGGCCGTACGTGTCCGCCTACGTCGGCTACCACCAGATCGGCGGGCTTCCCGAGGTGCATCACGGGATCGCCTCGCCGAGCGCGACGCTCATCGTGGCGTTCGATGCGCCACTCGACGTCTCGTGGCCGCACCGGCCGGAGAGTCGCGGACGGTTCTGGACACTCGCCGCCGGGATGCACACGACGGCCGCCCTCATCCGTACACACCAGCGGCAGCACGGCATCCAACTCCAGCTCACCCCGCTCGGGTGCCGACGGCTGCTCGGCGTGCCCGCCGGTGCGTTGGCGCGCCAGTTCGTGGCGCACGAGGACGTGCCGCTCGGTCTGGCCGACGACGTCCACGCCCGCCTGCAGGAGGCCTCGACGTGGCGGGAGCGGTTCGCGATCCTCGACCGGGCGCTTTTGACTGCGTGGCGTCGCTCGCCCGACGGCGACGCCCACCCGGCGGCGACCGAGAGCTGGCGGTTCCTGGAGTCCACGCGGGGCCTAATGAGCATCGAGCACGTAGCCCGTGAGACCGGGTGGAGCAGGCGGCACCTGACGCAGCGCTTCGTGGCGGAGTACGGGCTGGCGCCGAAGGAGGCGGCGCGGCTGTTCCGGTTCCAGCGCGCGCGCCACCTGTCACGTCGCGGGCTGCCGCTCGTCCGCGTGGCGGATGTGGCCGGGTACGCCGACCAGGCGCACCTGACGCGCGAATGGCGGGCGTTCGCGGGTCAGCCGCCGACCCGCACGCGCGCGGAGGAGATGTCTTTCGTGCCTGATCCGCCGCCGAACAAGCTGCCCCGGGAGGCGGCCCTCGTCGTCAGGGACCCGCCCAGGGGTCGATGAGGGTCAATCCGCCGACCCCCACGAAGTCCTTGGTATTGCGCGTAGCCAGCGGAAGGTCCCGGGGCATCTCGTGGCGGTCAGGAAGCTCGAGCTCGCTCTCGCGGAGCGTGATCGAAGGTTCGGCCCCCGCGTAGGCAGATTGATCTGCGACCTCGCGGGGAGGCCGACTGAGATGTCGTACATGTCTGAGACGACGTACGCGTCGCGAGTTGCTAGCATTATGCGACATGCGGACCCTCTACTTGCGGAATGTGCCGGACCAGGTGGTTGCCGATCTCGAGGCGCTGGCCGCGGAGCAGTCCATGTCGGTGAGCGCTCTCGCCGTGCGTGAGCTCGCCGAGGCCGTGCAGTTCCGCAAGAACGCGGCGCTGCTAGAGATATTGCCGGCCACCCCCGTCGCGATGCAGGACCTCGTGGACGCCGTCCGAGAGGCGCGTGATCGGTGATCGTCATCGACAGCTCGGTGGCCCTGGGGCTGTTGCACCGCGAGCCCGTGACCGTGGCTGCGGTGGCAGGCCGCCGACTGGCGGCCCCGCACCTGATCGACGCGGAGGTGGCGCATGCCCTGCGCGGACTTGTCCTCGGTCGCAAGCTGGCGGTCGCCACGGCCGAGCAGATGCTCCGAGTGTGGGCCGTACTCGCCGTGCGGCGTCTGCCCATGGCTGGCCTCATGGAGCGGGCCTGGGAGCTCCGTGAGAACGTGACCTGCTCCGACGCGCTCTTCGTGGCCACGGCCGAGGTCTTGCAGGTGCCGCTTGTGACCGCGGATCGACGGCTCACGACCGCCCCTGACGTGCGGTGCCGCATCGAGCTGCTTCCAGCGGCGGGCTGACCAGACGCCCATGCTGGACATCACCATGGGATGACTCACCTCGATGAGGGGTGACTCACCCGTTTCGGGTGAGTTTCGCTGGGTGAGTTCGACGGGTCAGTTTCCCGGGGTGAGTTTCGCTGGTCAGTGGGTCAGTTTCGCCGGGTCAGGGCCGC
>CAKUSI010000423.1 GCA_934678955.1 uncultured Austwickia sp.
CTCGAAGACATCGCCAACAACCCCGCTCAGCCCGAGACGTTGCGCGCCGAGGCCGCCGCCGGACTGGAAAGGATCGAGGCCGGTGACCCGGTGCATCCGATCTACCAAACGATCCGCGACGCCGATACCACCGCGCGGGAGCGGCGCGAGGCCGAGCTGCACGCCCGCGCCGAAGCAGCCGTGGCCCAGGCGAAGTCGATCAAGAAGGGCAAGCGCACCCCACCTCGGTCCCTTCCGGTCGTCACCGACGAAGGGCAGCCCGTCCGCTACCCGGTCCGGGCGTTCATCCAGACCTGGGGCGAGCTGACGAACTGGTGGACCCACTACGACACCGACACCCTCGCCGCCGAACTGACCGACGAGCAGTTCGAGAACTTCCTCGCCACCACCGACGGCACCGTCCGGTTCGCCGACGCACTCCGCGTCGCCCGCGAAGGCACGGCGGAGCCGCCACGCCTCCGCGCGCTCTGACCGCCGGCGTGGGTGCGGGGTGCGCACCTGCTCGGCATGAGCCCTGCATCCACTGACACCCGGAACCGCCGCCGACTCGTCACCCTCATCGCCGCCGGTATCGTCCTGCTGCTCCTCACGGGGGTCGGCGTCTACGGACTCCTGACTGGCCCACGCAACAGCACCAGCACCGATCCCGACCCGGAGCCCGGCCCGGTCACCACGGCACCGCCGACCGTGGAACCGAGCACGCCGCGACCGCCGGGGGTTCCTGCGGTTCCGCGCTCAGCCGATCCCGAGGCATTCGCTCGGGGCGTCGCGTCAACGCTGTTCGCCTGGGACACGGCTTCGGGGCTGTGGCCGCTGGACTACACCTCGGCGATCCTCACGGTCGGTGACCCCAGCGGAGACGAACAGGCCGGGCTGGCCTCCGACGTGGCCGCGTACCTGCCGACCCGCGACGCCTGGATCGAGCTGCGGCAGTATGCCACCCGCCAGCACCTCACCATCGACACCGCGTACGTCCCCGCCGCCTGGGCCGACGCGGTAGCGCAGGCCCAGCCGGGGCAGCTCGCGGCAGGGACGACGGCCGTCACGATCGAGGGCACCCGCCACCGTGCCGGAGTCTGGAACGGCCAACCGGTCACCAGCGAGCATCCGGTCGCGTTCACCGTGTTCGTCGTCTGCGCACCGACCTACCCGACCTGCCACCTGCTGCGGCTGTCTCAACTCGACAACCCGCTGCGCTGAAGAGGTTGGCGTCGTGTTCCGCAAAGCCGCCATCGCAGCCCTGGCGCTGCTGCTCTTCGCCCCCGCCGCCGCACTCCTCGGCATCGGGGTGCTGATGAACCCCGCTGCCGCCTACTGCGCCACCCCTGCCGGTACCGCGAACCTCGGCCCGATCCCGGACTCGCTCACCGTGACCACCACGAACGGCGAGACCTTCACCCTGAATCGTCAACAGCTCACGCACGCGGCAACGATCATCACCGTCGGCAACGGCATCACCGACGTGGGCCGCCCGGGAATCAAGATCGCGCTGATGGCCGCGCTCACCGAGTCCACACTGCGGATGCTCACCAACACCGGCGCATACCCTGAGTCGGCGAACTACCCGAACGACGGCAACGGCGGCGACCACGACTCACTCGGCCTGTTCCAGATGCGCCCCCAATCAGGGTGGGGCACCGTCGCAGAGTTGATGGACCCGAACTATCAGGCGCAGGCGTTCTTCGGCGGGCCGACCGGACCGAACTACCCCTCACCGCGCGGCCTGCTCGACATCCCCGGCTGGCAACAGATGGACCCCGGCGAAGCCGCCCAAGCCGTCGAGGTCTCGGCCTACCCCGACCGCTACCGCAACTACGCGCCCGTCGCCGACAGCATCCTCGCCGCCCTCACCAACAGCGGTAGCGCCAGCGTTCGCCTGGGTGGCCCGGCGGTCTCGTCGTCGCGAGTGGTGTTCCCGCTACCCGAGGGCACGTGGGTGCTGACCTCGCCGTTCGGGATGCGGGTGCACCCGATCACGGGCGAGCGGAAACTGCACACCGGCACCGACTTCGCCGCGCCCGACGACACCTCGATCCTCGCCGCCGCGGACGGCACGGTGACCGTCGCGGAGTTCTCCGGCGGGTACGGCGGCCTCATCGTCATCGAGCACACCATCGACGGCCAGACCGTAGCGACCGCGTACGCGCACATGTGGCAAAGCGGCATCCACGTCCGTCCCGGAGATCGGGTGAGCGCCGGGCAGCACATCGGCGATGTCGGCTCCTCGGGCATGAGCACCGGCGCACATCTGCACTTCGAGGTCCGGCCCGGCGGCACGAACGGTGAGGCAATCGACGCCGCCGCCTGGCTCAACGAGCACGGTGCCGCGAACCTGCCGACGGCGACCAGCGGATCACCCGCTGCCTGCAACAACGCCACTGCGGGGACGCCGGTCGGTGTCGATGGAGACCCCGACCGGCTCGTCGACGATCCCACCAGCTCGGGCAAGATCACCGCCCGCATGCTCCACCTCTACCAGCAGACCCTCGCCGCGTTCCCCGACACCGGCTGGGGCTGCTACTCACCGCGCCCCGGCACCAAGTCCGAGCATCCCCTCGGCAGGGCGTGCGACATCACCTTCGGCAACCGCATCGGCCAGCGACCCAACCCAGAACAGCTCGACGCCGGCTGGAAGGTCACCAACTGGATGAAGGACAACGCCGACGTGCTCGGCGTCGAGTACCTGATCTGGCAAGGCCAAATCTGGTCCCTCGCCCGCGACGCCGACGGCTGGCGACCCTACAACGGCGGCGGCATGCACGACCCCGCCTCCATCACCGGAGGCCACTACGACCACCTCCACGTCACAGTCAAGGTGGGGTGATCGACGATGGGTGTCTTCCCCGACTTCGACGGGCTCGGCGGCATCGGAGACCTCCGCGCAGTGGTCGGCGCGCTCCTGACGTTCGTCCTGATCGTCGCCGTCCTCATGCTGATCGTCTCAGCGATCGTCTGGGCCATCGCGACAGCTCACGGCAACTACGCCACCGCCAGCAAAGGCCGAATCGGTGTCCTCGTCGCCGTCGGTGCCGCCGTCCTCGCCGGAGGCGGCGTGGCCTGGATGAACTGGCTGCTCAACCTCGGCCAACAACTCTGACGCCAAGACAACTCAGAGCCTCTCGATGCCCACGACCTCACCGGCGTGGGCATCGTCGTCTCCACTTCGAGGGTCACGGGGTGCACCTGTGGCGTGTACCCCGTCTGCGAGTTCGTGGGCGGGCCGCCCGTCGCCAAGGAGACCTACCGTGTTCGATCTGCTCGCCAA
>CAKUSI010000424.1 GCA_934678955.1 uncultured Austwickia sp.
GAGGTCACCCCGAAGGTCGCGATCGCCACCGCGATCGCCAGCTCGAAGTTGTTGCCGGCGGCCGTGAAGGCCAGGGTCGTGGTCCGCTCGTACGTCATCCCGAGCGCCTTGCCGAGGAGATAGCCGATCCCCCACTGAAGCGCGAAGTACGCGAGGAGGGGCACGGCCATCCGGGCCACGTCCCAGGGGCGGCTGGTGATCTGCTGCCCTTGCAGCGCGAACAGGAGCACGATGGTGAACAGCAGCCCGTAGAGGGCCCACGGCCCGATGCGCGGGACGAACGACCTCTCGTACGGGCCGCGGCCCCAGCGTCGTTCGCCAATCCGGCGGGACAGGTAGCCCGCGAGGAGCGGGATCCCGAGGAAGATCAGGACGGACTTGGCGATCTGCCACGCCGACACGTCAAGATCGGCCTGCGGTAACCCGAGCCAGCTCGGCAGGACGGTCAGGTAGAACCAGCCCAGCGCGGCGAACGCGATGACCTGGAAGATCGAGTTCAGCGCCACCAGCACGGCGGCGGCCTCGCGGTCGCCGCACGCCAGGTCGTTCCAGATGATGACCATGGCGATGCAGCGGGCGAGGCCGACGATGATCAGGCCGGTGCGGTACTCGGGGAGGTCCGGCAGGAACACCCAGGCCAGCGCGAACATCAGCGCCGGGCCCACGATCCAGTTGAGCACCAGCGACGACACCATCAGGCGACGGTCGCCGGTGACCGTGTCGAGCCGGTCGTAGCGCACCTTGGCCAGGACCGGGTACATCATCTCCCCGGACGACAGGGTCCCGGACAGCCCGGGGACGAGGCGGCCGAGCAGCAATCCCGCGGCCATGGCCGCGAGGATCCAGACCGGCAGGAAGCGATCGAGGGTGGACATGCGGGCGCTGACGCCCGTCGCATCGTGCGTGGTGGTCGTCATGGTTCCAAAGCTCCTCAGGCGTGAGGCTTCGCGGCCCGGATGAAGGCGCTCGCAAAGGCTCCGTCGAGCGCGTCGACCGCCTCCGCGAGGGTGACGCCGGCGGGCAGCTGCGCGGGATCGAGCTGGTCGGCCATCGCCTCCAGCTCCGAACGCTCGTAACGGCGGGTCACCTCGACCGCGGCCGACGTGAACCCCGCCGCCGTCAGCTTGGCCACGTAGTCCGCATCGCGCAGCGCGCCGGAGATGCACCCGGTCCACAGGGCGACCACCCCGCGCAGCCCGTCCGGGATCTCCCGGAGCAACACGATGTCCGCGACCGCGAACCGGCCCTCCGGCCGCAGCACGCGATACGCCTCGCGCAGCACCGCGGCCTTGTCGGGGCTCAGGTTGATGACGCAGTTCGAGATGACCACGTCGACCGAGGCGTCCGGCAGCGGCACGTCCTCGATGGCGCCGAGCAGGAACCGGGCGTTCGCGATCCCCGCCTCGTCCCGGTGCCGCTCGGCGAGAGCGAGCATCTCGGGGGTCATGTCGAGCCCGTACGCGGTGCCGTGCGGGCCCACCCGTCGCGCGGAGAGCAGCACGTCGAGACCCCCGCCCGACCCGAGATCCAGGACGTCCTCACCCGGTCGGAGCTCGGCCAGCGCGGTCGGGTTGCCGCACCCCAGGGAGGCGGCCAGCGCCTGGTCGAACGGGGTGTCCGCCTCGTCGTACAAGTTGGAGGTGATCGGCTCCACTGCGCGCATCGCGGCGCCAGAGATTGCCGCGGCTTGGGTCGCGCCGCCCCCGCCGCAGCAGCCGCCCGTACTGGTCATCTGCAGGTGTCCGCGCGCGGCGGACGCGTACCGATCCCGCACCGACTCCCGGATCGCCTCGTCCGTCTGCTGTCCCTTCGCCATGCCGCCCGCTCCTTGTCTCGACAGGTATCGAATCAGGCAGTCACAGACTGGCCCCCTGATTCGATATCTGTCAAGATAGCCGCATGGCCGTCCTCGAGTCCGCACCGCAGACCACCCCCGTGACCTGCTGCGGGCTCGCGAGCGCCCCCCTCGCGCCCGCGGACGCCGAACGTCTCGCGCCGCTGTTCAAGGCCCTCGGGGATCCCGTACGGCTCCGCATGGCGTCGATGATCGCCTCCCAACCGGAGCTGTGTGTCTGCGACATCACACCGGCGTTCGACCTGTCCTCCGGGACGATCTCGCACCACCTCAAGACACTCCGGGAGGCGGGCCTCGTCGACTGCGAGCGCCGGGGCACGTACGTCTTTTACTGGATCCGTCCGTCGGCTCTCGCCGCGTTATCGGCGCTCCTGTCGACCTGACCTCGCGCGTCCCCGCGGCAGGTGTGCGGCGGGAGCCGATGCCGATGGCGGGCGATCAGCCGATAGGTCGCCTCCGCGAGCGGCGCGGTGCATCGGTTGATCGTCGCGGTGGCCACGAGCCGCGAGACCGTACGGCCCGAGGCCAGGTAATCCCGCACGGCGGCGGCCCCCGCGGAGCGACCCGACGGTGAGAGCCACTGGACCGCCTGGCGGCAGTCCTCCTCCGCGACCCCGAGTTCGGCAAGGTTCGCCTCCTGCCAGGGGCGCGTGCGAGCGGGTGAGCGGGCGAAGCGGCGTCCCCACCGCATCGCCGCGACGCAGAACCCGCACTCCCCGTCGTAGAGCAGCAGGCCCGTCGGGGGGATCGCGCCGGTTGGGGCCATCGGGGCGGTCGGCGCGGTCAATCGAGCATGTCCTCCAGCTCGATCCCCTTGGTCTCCGGGAGGAATCGGGCCACGATGCCGAGGGAGACCACCGCGAAGAAGGCGTACAGGCCGTACGCGACGCCCAGGCTCATCGCGCTCAGGGCCGGGAACGTGACGGTGACCAGCCAGTTGGCACCCCACTGCGTCAGGCCGGCCACGGCCAGAGCCGCGCCGCGGATCCGGTTGGGGAACATCTCGCCGAGCATCACCCACATGACCGGGCCCCACGAGACGCCGAAGAACACGACGAACAGGTTGGCCGCCACGAGCGCCACGGGGCCTGCGAGATCGCCGAGGGCGGGCTGCCCGTCCACGATCGGGGCGGTGCCGAAGAGGAACGCCAAGGTGCCCAGGGTCAGGGTCATGCCGGCGGAGCCGACCAGCAGCAGCGGCTTGCGTCCCACCCTGTCGATGAGCGCGATGGCGATCACGGTGACGACCACGTTGACCACGGACGTGAACACCGAGATCGCGAAGGAGTCCGACTCGGAGAAGCCGACCGAGGCCCACAAGGTGGTCGAGTAGTAGAAGATCACGTTGATCCCGACGAACTGCTGCAGCGCCGCGATGGCGATGCCCAGCCAGACCACGCG
>CAKUSI010000425.1 GCA_934678955.1 uncultured Austwickia sp.
TCGGTTGTCTGGGGTCCGCGGATGAGGCCGTAGACGCCGACTCCGATGAAGAGGAACAGGATGAGGCCGCCAGCGATAGTAGCGATGAGCACGGTGCGGCGGCGGCGGCGAGCGGTGGGGTCCATCCTGGTGTCCTTCCCGACGAGATTCGGATCACCAGACAGGTGCACCACAGCCATCAGGGAGACGGCGGAGGGTTCAGGCGGTTTCGCGGCGCACGTTTCGTGCAGCGCGGGCAGTCTCCAGGAACGTGACCGTCGCGGTGACGGCGTTCTCGAACATCGCCCATTGCTCGCCCGACAAGGCCGGGCCGATGGCTTCGGGGTCGTAGCGTTCGGTCCAGGTGGAGAGCTCATCCCAGAGGTAGACGAACGACCGCACCGGCAGGAACTCCCGCGGCTGCTCCTCAACCGCCCGGAGCCGCGCGGATGCGAGCTGGGCGGGGCGCTTCTTCGTCGCGGTCCGCGCACGCTCGACAGCGAGTTCCGCGAGACGTTCCAGGTCCGCCGGCCGCGCCGTGTCTTCGAGCTCGCGAAGACGGGCAGCGCCTGCGGCGGCGGCGTCGCGGATACCTGCCGGTTGTGCAGGATCGCTGGCGAGGGTGTCGAGTTCGGCGAGGGCTTGCGCGGCGCGGATGCGATGCTGCGCTCCGGTGATCGACCCACCCGCATCGATCCGGTCAAGTTCCTCCCGCGCCCGCCGTTGCACGTCGTCGGGCTGCGCCGGGTCAGCGGCAAGGTGCTGCAACTCATTGATGCGTTCGAGCGAGGTATAGGCATTGCGGCCGGTGACCATGAGCGCGGCCTGCTGCCTGGTCTCGCCCTTTTGCGGTGCCGCCACGGTGGCGGCACCGTGTGACCTGGGGTTTTCTTGTTTCGAGGTGAACCGTGACGCTTCCTGTCGGCCCGTCGCATCCTCGACCATGAGCGCTTTCAGTTCGGCGTAGAGGGTAGCTTCCTCGGTGCGAGTGAGGGGCTTATGCAGAAGGTTGTCGTCTTGTTCGGCGAGGAGCTGCCCGAGGGTGGTGGAGATGCCGGAGCGTACCCACACGTTCACGGTCTTCCACCCCAGCCGGCGGATCGCGGCCAGGCGTCGGGCACCGCAGATCAGCATCCCGTCCGGGGTGATCGTGATCGGCTGCAACAACCCATCCCTGGCGATCGACTCCACCAGCGCGTCGAGGTCACCGTAGTCCTCCCGGTGGCGGCGGCCAGCCCAGATCGAATCGACGGCGCGCTCCAGCTCGATATGCCCCGGCGTGGTCATGGCCGGCCTCGCATCACGCCGGGGGCGGCGATCGTGATCGCCACTTTCAGGTCGGCATCGTTGAACAGGTGCCGGAGGGAGTCGCCGATCAGCAGCCGCAGCAACACGCCACGGCCCGCGTTCGTGCTGGCCAGGTGCAGGTCGGGGGCGCCGAGGATGATCCGCAGCAGCCGATACCAGGACGGTGCGGGGATGTCGAGCAAGGCACGGGCGTGCCGGTCGCGCCGCAATGACTCGTACGCTCCCGCACGAGAGACAGACTCTGCCAGGCGTGCGCAGATGCACTCGACCGCAGCACGTGCGACCTCGGGCTCCCACCCGTACCAGCACAGCAGTGCGATTGTGTCCTCGACCGCTGATTCCACTCCCGTCGCCCTTGGCGCTTCCACCTCGTCGGTGTCGTCATCGTCAGTGAAGGGGTCGGCGCGGAATGCGGGGTGGTAGTCGGTGAGGGGGTTTTCGCGGTCGGAGAAGCGTTCGGCGTCATGGAAACTCGAGTACCTGGGCCTGCGTGCCTGATGCACGGAGCACAAAAGTCCGTTGGCACGGTTTTCTGCGATGCAGGTGATCTGCACGGCACGGGTGATGACCGCCCACGGATCATCCGCCCGCCGCACCGAGGCCGTGCGCATCGCCTCAAACGCCGCAGTTGCTGCCTCCCACGGATCAAGACCGTGCTTGCGTGCGAGCGCGGCGTACTTGTCGGCCGCGTGCCGCATGAGCTCCGTCGCTTCGGGATCGTTCCGCCAGGCGTCTGGCCCCTCAGCGTCGAGGCGGGTGAGGAGTTCGCGGAGTTGTTCTGAGTTCTCGAACCCACGCCCGCGACCGTCGCGACGTGGGGTGTTTCGTTGTGGCATGGTGGCACCTCCTGACAAGCAGGTGCGCACCGGCTCCCCACCGACACCCCTCCACCGTCTTCTGCGCATGGTCGTTCACCCCAGCCCGATCCCGGACGGCCGCACCCACGACGACGAGCGGGGCCGATCCTGCGCCTCGAACACATCGAACGACTCGAACACCGCAGGCCCCGCAGATGCCGATCGCTCCGCTCGCCGATCCCGAAAGTCGCGCGCATGATTCCGGGTGGCCCGGTAGGCGTGGCCTGGTGCGCGGCGGGCACGGTGCGCGAGGTCGCTCTGAAGATTGATGCCGCGGCCCGCGATCCTGGCGGTGCTCGACGCGATCAGATCAGTCGGACGCACCCACGCGATCCCGCGCCCCACTCGAGAATCAGGATCAGCGCCGCGGGTGGTGAGTGAGGGGTCGCGGTGTACGGCGAACGCCGACCGTTCCGCCTCCGCACCCTCGACCAGTTCTGGCCGCGTCTCCGGCAGCTCAGTGCGGTGCGTCTCTGTGTGGTCGTTCATGGGGTTTTCTCCTGCGCTTCATTGATGGCTGGGGTGAACCAGCGGCCGACGGTGGAGGGGTGCACACTCAGGTGCCGGGCGATCTGCTTGTTCGACCACCCCTCCACCTCCCGCAAATGGGTCGCTTCCGCCCGCCGCTCACTCGCCGACACCACCGGCAACTCCACTGCCTGCGCCTGCTCAACTTCCGGTACGGCGACCGCCTGCGATGGAGCGACCGTCCCTGCCGGAACCTCCTCGATCACGCCTGCATCCGGTGTGGAGGTGGGGCGGGTGAGGATAACGGTGAGATGTGTGATCGACAGCAGCACCAGCGGCGGGATCGCCGCAACCGACGCGGCAAGAACCGGCGGAACGTCGGTGTCGGCGGCGATGATCGCGTGGATTGCGTTCGCCGTGACCGACACCACCGCCCCCGCCGCCAGAAGCGTCCAGGGGTACCAGGTCGGGCGGGACTGGCTGGCGAGGGCGACGACGGCGACAGTTGCGACGACGATGATGCCGTCCACGATCAACGGCCACGCCCACGCCTGCCCCGCATCGATCCCAGACCGGCGGGCAAGGTCGGCAAGCGCCGTAAAGCTGAGCCAGAACGCGCCGGCTGCGATGAACACCGTGCC
>CAKUSI010000426.1 GCA_934678955.1 uncultured Austwickia sp.
CCGAAGGACTCGAGCGCGGCCCGGACGTCCTCGACCTTGAAGGGCTTGATGACGGCGGTGATGAGCTTCATGCGTGGGCTCCCTCGGTGTGGTCGGCGTCGTGGCCGTGCGGCGCCGGCGCGTCGTCGGGCCCGCTCAGGTGCATCGGGCGGCGAGCGATCGTGCCGGGGATCGTCGCCAGCTCGTACGCGGATTCGGCGTGCAGGACCACGTCGATGCCTTCCAGCTCCTCATCGCGGGCGATGCGGAAGCCGAGCGTGAGGTCGAGCAGCTTGGCGATGATCCAGGTCACCACGAACGATACGGCGAGGACCGTGAACGCCCCGACAGCCTGACGCCACAGTTGGTCCGTGCCGCCGCCGTAGAAGAGACCGTCGATCCCGGCCGGGGTCCGGGCCGAGGCGAAGAACCCGATGAGCAGCGTGCCGACGAGTCCGCCGACGAGGTGGACGCCGACGACGTCGAGGCTGTCGTCGTATCCGAAGCGGTGTTTCATGCCGACGGCCAGGGCGCACAACGCACCGGCGATGACACCGATGGCGAGCGCCCCGATCGGGGTCACGGAGTTGGCGGCGGGGGTGATGGCCACCAGGCCGGCCACGATCCCCGACGCGGCGCCGAGGGACGTGGGGTGCCCGTCGCGCACCCGCTCGGTGAGGAGCCAGCCGCAGCAGGCCGCCGCGGTGGCCGCGATGGTGTTGACGAACGCGATGGCGGCCGTGGTGCCCGCGGTCAGCGCGGAGCCCGCGTTGAAACCGAACCAGCCGAACCACAGGAGGGCGGCGCCCAGCATCACCAACGTGAGGTTGTGGGGACGCATGGGCTCCCGGCCGAAGCCGTGCCGGTTGCCCAGGACGAGGACGAGGGCGAGGGCCGCGGCGCCGGCGTTGATGTGGATGGCGGTGCCGCCGGCGAAGTCGAGCGCCCCCAGTTGGTTGGCGATCCAGCCGCCGACCTGCGTCACGGTGCCCGCCTCGTCCTTGGCGTCGAAGGCGAAGACCCAGTGCGCGATCGGGAAGTAGACGATCGTCGCCCACAGGACGGTGAAGACCAGCCATGTGGAGAACTTGGCGCGGTCGGCGATGGCCCCCGAGATCAGCGCGACCGCGATGATCGCGAACATCGCCTGGAACGCCACGAATGCCATCGCCGGCACCGTGCCCGCGAGCGCCTCGGGAGACAGCAGGTCGGTCAGGCCGAACCACTCGAAGGGGTTGCCGACGAGGCCGAGGCCGCCGACGGATGGCCCGAACGTCTGGCTGTAACCCCACAGCACCCAGATCACGCCAATCGTGGCCATGGAGCCGAAGCTCATCATCATCATGTTCAGGACGCTCTTGGCCCGGACCATGCCCCCGTAGAAGAAGGCGAGACCCGGTGTCATGAGCATCACGAGGGCTGCGCTGATCAGCAGCCAGCTGGTGTCTCCGCTGTCGATGTGCATGTATGACAGAGTCGCCAGAGTGCGTTTCCCGGGATGACACGGATTGTTACGGGCGTGAAAACCATCCTGGCCGCCTGTGACAGATTTGTTGCGCGATTCCTCGGCGCGGCTCGTTGCCCGCGCCCGCCCGGGACGCAATCCTGGCCGCGCGGGCGCAGGTTCGGCGCGGTGAAGCGTGGCTTCCGACCCGGGCCTGGCGTGTCGGCTCTTTGAGTCGGGGCCGGCAAGGAAACGGCCCCGGCCGTCTCACCCACGGCCGGGGCCAACCCCTGTTCCCACGTCCCACACACTAGGCGGGGAGTCTGGGAGCTTCCTGGACGGCGGCTACCAATTCCCCCGACGAATCCCTTACGCACCCGCCCCTGGCGACGCGGTGGGGGCGGTGGGATGTGGAGGCTGCTGCGCGCAGGGGCTGCCTAGGACCGTCCGGTGCGTGAACCCGGCGCGAGCGGCGGCTCGGCGTCGGCGTCCAACGGGCCGGCCAGCTGGCGACGAAGCCCCACCAACCGCCACGTCAGCACGGTGAACGCGAGGACGCCCGGGATCAGGACGACCAACAGGAGGCCGACCCACGGCACGGGGGCGCGGTCGTCCACGCCGGGAAGCTCCTCGGCCACGGGCGTGGTCCGCGCCCAGGCGAGGACCACGTCGAGGGGAGGCCGGACGCCGTGCGCATCGCGCGCCCGAGCCAACCCGAAGAGCTCCGCCTCCCGAGAGATCTCGCGGGCCAGGTCAGCGTTGCCGTGCGCTCGCGCGGCCGCCATGGTCACGAGTGTCGACCGCGCCGAGACTCCCGCGATCATGGCCCCGGAGTCGCGGTCCACGAAGTCGCCGCCGCCGGGGTATTCGCACGCCACGATCAGGCCGAGCCGCGGGCACAGGAAGATGTTCTCGAAGGCGGCCCAGTCGCGCGATGAGGTGGTCGGGTCGATCACGGGCCAGAACACCTGGATCAGGGCCTGCGAGCCGGCGCGCGGCCCCTGGAGCACCCGGCCGGAGCCGTCGATGCGGTGCGGCAGCAGCTGGGAACCCGCGTCCCGGAGTGGTTCGATCTGACGCAGCCAGTCCGCGACCGCGTCCCGCGCGCCGGGCACGCCGACCCACAGGTCGGCCTGACGCAACGCTCCCACCGCGACGACGGTGTCGACCGGGTTGCTGGTGTCCTGCGAGGACGCACCCAGGATGCCCAGCGGGGAGGCCCGCAGGGCTGCGACGATCCGGGCCCCGTCGTCCTGCACTCGTTGACGGTCCTCGGGCGCTCCCGAAAGGCGCGCGACGTGGGCGGCGAGCAGAAGCCGCCACCCGGCGACCTGGGCGCCGCCGGGCGGGACGTCCGGTGCGTGGGAGGGAGGGTCGTCGTAGCGAGGGTGGTCCAACTCATCGAGGTAGTCGCGCGCGTCCGCCAACCGGCTTTCCGGTCCCCGCGTGGCGTCCTGAGCGTTTGCCAGTCCGAGGAGAGCAATCTCGCGGTAGCCGTGATGAGTGGCCTGACTCGGTCCGCTGCTTTCAGCGACCCTCTGGTCCTGTCCGGCCTGGTCCCGCAGTTCCTCGCCCGGGGCGGATTCGCCGAGCCCCGTCCCGCTGCGTTCCTGGAGGGTCTGGGAGGCGAGAGTCGCCTCGTCGTGACCCGACCATGCGGCGCTTGCAACGTGGGCGGCCACCCACCCGCTCACGAGGAGGACCGCCACGAGCAGGAGAGTGAGCAGAACCGCGCCCAGCCGGCCGACCGCCGCGGCGACCCGACGGCCACCAGGGCCCCCTC
>CAKUSI010000427.1 GCA_934678955.1 uncultured Austwickia sp.
TCCACCTGCACGGTCGGGAGTCCGGTACGGGTCGCTGCCGGCCCTATCCCGGGAGTCCACCCACGCCCCCGGGGAGTTCATCCACGCCCCCGAGAGTCCACCCACGTCTCCGAGAGTCCACACACGCCTCCCGGGAGTTCCTTTCCGAAACCTGCCACTTCGGAGACGGTCATCGAGGTGGTCGCCCAGATCGCCGAGCACTTCGCGGACGCCACCGGCGACTCCCCCGGGAGCCCACCCACGCCTCCGGGAGCAGACCCGGGCCGGGGAGGGACCATCACATCCGGGCCCCGGAGACTCGACAGACACCGCCAGGTAACTTAGGTTAGGCTCGCCTTATCAACCCGATCCAGGAGAGTCATGTCGCCCTGCCGTGTCCCCGCACGACCCGCCCTCGTCGCCTCGCTCCTGTCCGGCGCCCTCGCTCTGTCCGCCTGCGGAGGAGCCACCGAATCCGCGGGATCGGCCGAGCCCGGTGAGAGCGTCGAGATCCAGCACGCGCAGGGCTCCACCTCCGTCCCGGTGAAGCCGGCCCGGGTGGCCGTACTCGACTTCGGGGTGCTCGACACCGTGGACGCCCTCGGCGGCAACGTCGTGGCCGTCCCGCACAGGGGGCTGCCCGCGTTCCTGGAGAAGTTCACGGGCGAGTCGTACACCGACATCGGGACCATGCAGGAGCCCGATATGGAAAGGCTCGCGGCGGCGGAACCCGACGTCATCCTCATCGGGGGTCGGAGCGCGCCCAAGTACGCCGAGCTCGCCAAGATCGCCCCCACCCTCGACCTCTCGCTGACCGGCAACGACGCGATCGCCGACGCGAAGGAGCAGGCGCAGCAGATCGGGTCGATCTTCGACGGGCGGGAGCAGGTCGAGCGTGAGCTCGCAACCCTGGACGACACGATCGAGCGCGTCGCGGGGAAGGCCGCCAACGCGGGCACCGGCCTGGTACTGATGTCGAGTGGCGGCAAGGTGTCGGCCTTCGGGCCGGAGTCCCGCTTCGGCGTCATCCACCGGCAGCTCGGGGTCAAGCCCGCGATGGGCGAGCTGAGCACCGACCGGCACGGCCAGGCCCTGAGCTTCGAGGCGATCGCGTCCGCGGACCCGGACCACCTCTTCGTGATCGACCGCGACGCCGCGATCGGCCAGTCCGGCGCGGCAGCAGCCCGGGTGCTCGACAACGCCCTCGTCAACCGGACCAAGGCCGCGACCAACGACAAGATCACCTATCTGGACGGCCAACGCTGGTACATCGCGGGCTCCGGCCTGCGCAACCTGCCGGCGATGGTGGCCGAGGTCGAGGCGAGCTTCGACTGACATGCCGACCGTCCACCAGCCCACCGCGCTGCGGCAGGAGACCACCGCCGCCCAGCGGGTGATCGCCTCCCGGGGCGCCACGCGGCGCCCCGGGACGGTGCCCGGCTGGTTCCTGCTCGCGGCCCTCCTGCTCGCCGCCGCAGCGGGGGTCTCCCTCTTCGTCGGAGTCGCGGACGTGTCCCCGAGCGGTCTGCTCGACCCCGCCACGCGGCCCGCGACCTGGGACCTGCTCGTCGCCAGCCGCGGTCCGCGCACGGTCGCCCTCGTCCTCGCCGGGGGTGGACTGGCGGTCTGCGGCGTGATCATGCAGCTGCTGACCCGCAATCCGTTCGTCGAGCCGGCGACCGCAGGCACCATGGAGGCCGCAGGGCTCGGCATCCTCCTCATGACCATCGCGCAGCCGCACGCCCCCGTGGTGGCCCGCATGCTCGCGGGCGCCGTGTGCGCGGTGCTCGGCACCGGGTTGTTCCTCGCCGTCCTGTCCCGACTCGCCCTGCGCGACCTCGCGATGGTGCCCGTGGTCGGGCTCGTGCTCGGCGGGGTGCTGTCCGCGGTCGCGACGTTCGTCGCCTACCGCACCGACCTCCTGCAGTCCCTCGGGGCCTGGATGACCGCGGACTTCTCCGCGGTGATCGAGGGCAGGTACGAGCTCCTCTGGCTGGCGGCGGTCCTCGTGGGCCTCGGCCTGCTGGTCGCCGATCGGTTCACGGTCGCCGGGCTGGGGGAGGAGGTCGCGACGTCCCTGGGGCTCGACCACCGCGCCGCGATGGCCCTCGGTCTCGGCATCGTCGCCCTCACCTCCGCGGTGGTGGTGGTGACGGTCGGCGCGCTGCCGTTCGTCGGTCTCGTCGTGCCCAACCTGGTCGCCACGCTGGTGGGCGGAAACGCGCGGCGCACCATCCCGCTGTGCGCGGTGTGCGGGGCCCTGCTGGTGGTGGTGTGCGACCTGCTGGCGCGCACGCTGCGGGCCCCGTACGAACTCCCGGTCGGTCTGATCATCGGCGTACTGGGCGGCGTGGCCTTCCTGGTGATCCTGCTGCGGAGAACCGATCGTGTCGCCTGACATCCGTACGAGCCCCGCCGTCGACCCCGCCCGCGCCGACCCGACCGCCCGCGTCGACCCGCGGCGCGGCGACCGTTCCGCCCGCGACCCTGGCGGGGCACGTCCGCGAGGGCTGGTATCCCCGGTCGTGCGGGTCGGCGTCCTGTGGGCGTTCGCGCTCGCGGCGTGCGTCGCCTACGTGACGTGGGATCTGCCGGGCGCCTGGGGTTTCGTGCTGGAACGGCGGCTCACCGTGCTGGCCACGATGGCGGTGGTCGCGGTCGCGATCGCGCTCGCCACCGTCGCCTTCCATACGGCCACCGCGAACCGCGTGATCACGCCGTCGATCATGGGCTACGACGCGCTCTACGTCCTCCTGCAGACCCTCGTCGCCGCGACCGTCGGGGCGGGCGCCTGGCTGGCCCTCGACGGGTCGGTGCGCTACCTGATCGAGGCGGCCCTGATGATCGGGGTGTCGCTGGTCCTCTACGAGCGGCTGCTCGTCGGCGCGCGGCGCAGCCTTCACGTCCTCATCCTCGTCGGCGTGGTCCTCGGGGTGGTGCTGCGGTCGGTGTCCTCGTTCGTGCAGCGCCTGCTCGATCCGGCCCAGTTCGTCGTGTTGCAGGATCGGATGTTCGCGAGCTTCTCCGGAGCTCCGGCCGAGCTGATCGCGCTCACCGCGGGGGTCACCGCGCTGGTGGCTGCCGCCCTGTGGGCGCACCGACGCGCCCTCGAGCTTCACGTCCTCGTCGCTGGCGACGCCGGTGACGATCTTCGCCTTCACGGTGAGGGAATCGAACGGCGTGCGCCCGCTGCGGAACGCGTTGCCGCCCGACAGCGGCC
>CAKUSI010000428.1 GCA_934678955.1 uncultured Austwickia sp.
GGTACGCGAGGCGTCAAGGGAGCTTGAGAGTCGAGGAATCAACCTGGAATCCCTAGCAACACGCCGGCGTCAGGCTCAGAGACGGCTAAAACAACGACAGGCCAAACTTGAACGGCACCGGGAGCGGCAAAGGTGGTACGCGATCGATTGGGTCGCCTTCAACCAGCGACTTGAGGACGGCTCGGGTTCGCCGAAATCTCACGGCGAAACGCACGACCACCCTCTCTGTCAACCTCAGTGTGAGTCGACGTTGGGGGTTTGGGTGATGGTTCAGTTCTTGAGTACGGAGCAGAAGCGGGAGCTGGTTGGGCAGTATCTGCGGGTGCCGCATGGGTCGAAGTATCAATGGCTTCAGGAGCAGCGGATCTCTCGCGGTCAGATGGATCGACTGCGTCGGGGTTATCTGTATGGCGACCTCGACCGTGGCTTGATCCCTCGGCATGCTGTCTCCGTGAGTGTCAATGAGTCCGCGGAGTTTCAACGGCTGGAGATGCTCCTAGCCGCTGAGCGTGCCGCACGCGCCCAAGAACAGGTCGCTGCCCGTGAGGAGATCGCGCGTCTTCACGCGGTGAACGAGGCACTGGGAAAAGCTATCGGGCTCTTGCACGACCGCAACGTCGAGCGGGAGCCCACGGACGAGTCCTAAGCGGTGCGGTGCAGGAACGCTACGAGGCGTTCATCGCCGCCGAGAACGAGCTGGTGCGCGAGTGCGTGGCAGCCGGGTCGAGCCTGAGCGCGACGCTGCGGATGATCGCGCTGGCGTCCTCCTCGTGGCATTACCGCACGAATCCGCGCGCCCGCGTCCAGGCCCCAGTGCCGCACGCCAAGCGGGCCTACCCCAACCGAGTCAGCGCCCCGGAGACAGCCCGCATCAGTGCGGCGATCACCAGCGGCGCCGCGGCCGGCGAGAGCATCTATACGTGCTGGTTCACCGCCCTGGATGCCGGCGACCCGATCGCGTCACTGTCGAGCTGGTACCGCATCGCTCGCACCCTGGCCCTGCCCAGGACCACCCGCCGGCGCGCGACCCGACGCGCCTCGGCAATGCCGCAATGGCAGGCCACCGGCCCGAACCAGGTGTGGTGCTGGGACATCACCAAGCTGCCCGGCCGCTGGATCGGTCACTGGTACGAGATGTACGTGGTGATCGACGTGTTCTCCCGGCTAATCATCGGCTGGCGGATCGAGACCATCGAGAACGACGACCTCGCCGCCGAGATGCTCACCACCGCCGTCGCCCGGCACGGCCGGCCGCAGATCGTGCACTCCGACGGCGGGTCGTCGATGACCTCGAAGGAGGTCAGCAAAGTCCTGGACGACCTGGGCATCAGCCGATCGAAGAACCGCCCCCGAGTGTCTAACGACAACCCGTTCATCGAGTCCTGGTTCAAGACCGCGAAATACGGACCGGGGTATCCCGGCGTCTTCACCAGCATCGACCAAGCCCGCAACTGGGGCCAGGCCGTGATCGATCACTACAACACCGCCCGACCCCACAGCAGCCTGGCCGGCCACACCCCCGCAAGCGTCCACGACGGCACCTGGACCGAAGTACACGCCCGCAGGCAAGCGATCCTCACCGCCCACGCCAAACAACACCCCGAGCGCTACCCCCGGCCACCACTACTGAGCACACCCGCCGACATCGTCGCCCTCAACCCACCACGCACGAACCCGCGACTCCAAACAGCTTGACAGGTTCCGCAGATTTGCCGAGCACGAGCCAAGTACGCGCGTTCTTGTGGAAACGGGGGAGCGCGGGGTGCGGGTCGGCCGGGGTCGGGGGAGCGCGGGAGTTAGGTGGCGTCGGTGGTGAAGGCGAGGGTGTCCTCCGTGCGCCAGCGGGCCGGCGGCAGTCCGGCGTAGCGCGTCCAGGCCCGGGTCATGTGGGCCTGGTCGGCGTAGCCGGCCCGCGCGGCCGCGTCGGCCAGGCTCAGCCGCGGGTTGGCGACGAGCTCGGCGGACCGGCTGAACCGGCGTACCCGCCCCACCTCGCCGGGGGTCACGCCGTACTCCGCGCGGAACCGCTTCTGCAGGGTCCGTTCCGACCAGCCGACCTCGTGCGCCAGCGCCGCCACCGACCGGTCCGGGTCGCCGACGGCGAGCCGCCAGGCATGCAGCGTCTCGGCCGGCATCGAGCGGGTGCGGCCGGCGACCCGGCGCAGCAGCGTGGTGTCCAGCAGCGCGAACCGCTCCGGCCAGGTCCGGCAGTCGCGCATCCGCGCCACCGTCTCGCGGGCGCCGCGGCCGAGCACGTCGCCGATATCCTGCGAGCGCGGTCCGAGCGCCGCACTCGGGTGGCCGAGCAGCAGCCGGGCTCCCGGCGGGCTGAGCGCGAGCTGGATCCCGAACTGGTTGCCGTCGTGGTGGATCCGGACCGGTGAGGTGTGCAGACCCGCGACGACCGTGTCATAACCGGCGGGCGCGGGATCGCCGGCGTGCTGCACCTGCAGCGGCGCGTCGAGCGGGATCACGACGGTCAGCGCCATCGACGGCAGCCCGACATGGACGCCCGGAGCGAGCCCGGTGATCCGGTAGCCGAGCGCCGATTCGACGTACGGCCGCAACGCCGGGTGCGGGATATGGGCGTGCGACTCCTGCACACCGAAACGATAACCCCGCCGCGGCCGGGCCGCCTCCCCGTCGCGGATCTGCCCGCTGAGGTCGCGGTTTGTTGCAGAGGTAGCGTCCCCGGCGCCGCCGAAACCCCCGACCCGCAATGGGAAACCCCGACCGTCGGGGACCAGCCGAACCACCCGCAGCCGCCCGGGATTCCCGCCGTGCTGGAATAGGGCATGACTTCTGACGCCCCGTTCGATCTCGCCCAGACCGACAAGCTGCTGACGACGACGCGCGCGGTCCGCAAGCGCCTCGATCTCGACCGTCCGGTCGACCGGCAGGTGATCTTGGACTGCATCGACATCGCCCAGCAGGCACCGACCGGCGGCAACCGGCAGAAGTGGCACTGGATCGTCATCACCGACGAGGCCAAGCGGCAGGCGATCGCCGAGGTGTATGACGACACGTCGAAGGACTACCTATCCGGGCCGGGCGCGGGCGACACCCCCAACCAGGAGCAGACCCAGCGGGTGCGGGCCAGCGCCCGCTACTTGCCCGAGGTCCTGCACCGGGTCCCGGTGCACGTGATCCCCTGTGCCGAGGGCAACCCGCTGGAACTG
>CAKUSI010000429.1 GCA_934678955.1 uncultured Austwickia sp.
GGCTCGTGCGGTGCTGAGCGTCGTGGACGCTGCGGTTGGGCCCGGCGCCGTCGTCGGTGGCGGGACGCCCCCGCCCGGGCTGGTCGGGCACCGCGGTGCGTTGGCCGCGGCGCCCGTGGTCATGGTCGAGGGTGCGCCGGGCTGCCTCGGCCAGTTCGGGACTGGCCGTCGCGACGCGCTCGAGGACGTACGGGGGGACGATCGAACAACGGGGGTGGTTCATGGTGCCCAGTCTGCACGGCTGGTCCGACAAAACGCTCGCGCGCGAGACTGCGTAGGCTCGGGGCATGACCACGACGCCAGCAGACCGCCGCCCCGACGACGTCGAGCTGGAGCGCCTGCGCGCGTCGGTCGAGGCACCCGGGCGCCGGACCATGAGCCGCCGCGAAGTCCTGGCCTGGAACCGGCGCTGGACGGCCGCCGACGTCGACCTGCTGACCCGGCACGTCGACCGCGTCGGGGCGGTGCGCTTCACCCGGACCTCCGATGGCCACTACGTCCGCTGCATCGACACCCAGGACCGCACCGTGATGGTGATCGCCTGGGGGTACGTGCAGTTCGCGCGGCCGTGGGCCAATGCGGAGGCCTCCCCCGACTGGCTGGGCATCCCGCTGTCGACGTGGGCAGCGCGGCAGCCCGTGCCGCCGCCGGTGACCCGGCCCGCTGCCCGCACCCCGCGCGAACCCCGGACGCCGCCCCGCGTCGAGCAGGCACCCACCTTCTGCCCGCGGTGCTTCCTGCAGGTCACCACCACCGGGGTGTGCGGCAACTGCGACTGAGGCACGCGACCCCGCCGGCGCGTGCGAAGATGCCGTCCATGCCCCACACCCTCGGCGGTCAACCCGGTTCGCTGCCCGACCTCCTCGAATCGCTCCCGGAATCCCACCGCACGCTGTTGTTCCTGACCACGGGCCCCCACCCCGACTGGACCGACCAGGCCGAGGTCGTGGCCCTGGCCGACGCCCAGATCCGGGGCCAGGCGGCGGCCAAGGCCGGGGAGACGTTGCTGGCCTACGTGGGCGTCCATGCCCTCCCGCTCACGGGCACCCGCAGGAGCTTGGGCTGGGTCGTCACGAACCTGCGGGTGATCATCCAGGACGACGTGTCGGTGACCGGACGCCCCACCCCACCACGCGTGGTGTCGTTCGCTGCTGACGCGTCGGCTTCGGGCGTGCTCGCCGAGGCGATCCGCGGGTTCGACTTCGGGTTCGTCGGGCGTGCCGGCCCGGACGCCGCCACGCACCTCCGTGAGACCTTGGCCGCAGTCCTCGATGTGGTCGTCCCCGAGGTGGTCGCCACGGGTGGGCTGCCGAGCCGCGGGACGGCGTCCACGCTGCGCGAGCGGGCGGAGGAACTGGGGCTGGCCGGGAAGCTGTCCTGGCCGGGCGAGAACGCGAAGTTGTGGGCGAAGTTCGCGAAGGTGTCGGGCGGGGTGGCCCCACTCTGCCTGATGGCGGATGCGACGTTGCTGGGAGGAGCCTACGGACTCGCCATCACCGCCGACGGGGTCACGAGCCGCGACCTCATGGAATCCCCCGTCAGCCCGACGTGGGCCGATCTCGGGGTCGCCCCGATGACGGTCGATGCGACCAAGGACGGCCTGCCGGTGGGAACGACGCGTCACGTCATCCCGGCGCACCACGGGGCTGCGCGCGAGGCACTGGCCCGGCTGGTCAACGAGGTGGCGAGCGGGTCGGTGACCCTTCAGCCATGACCTCGGACCACGGTCGCCGACCAGGAACTCATGGCGTCTGACGAGCCGACACCCCTGGCGGGACCACGACGAGTTCCCCGAGGGGCATCCTGCAACTAGGTTGAGCTCTGTTCAGCCCTGCACCGGCGCAGGGCGAGAGGAGACGAGGCATGGCGGATCTTCCAGAAGCGGGATCGATGGAGGGGGCGAGCACCGTCGAGGTGTTCGACGAAGCGGCCGTGGAGGTCGCCCTCGAAGATCTGAGCGACGAGCAGCAATCCGATGCGGAGATGTACGCGCGGCGGTTCCTCCAGGAGGTGCTGCGCCTGCGTGGTGTGCGTATCGATCGTGCCCAGTTCCTGCGTGCCGAGCTGCACAAGCGCGGGATCGCGCCGGCTGAACTTGATCGGGCCATCGCCGAGACCCCCATCGCCGCAGGTCTCTCCCCGCGCATGCTCGACGACATCGCCCTCGCGTCGATCCAGTTCGAGACCAGGAAGTCGTCCGCGATCTCCTTCGCCGCGGGCCTGCCGGGTGGCTTCGCCATGCTCGGGACGATCCCGGGCGACATCACCCAGTTCTACGTCCACGCGTTCCGGGGTCGCACAGAAGCTCACGTACCTCTACGGATGGCAGTCGCTGCTCGACGAGACGAAGGACATCGACGACGAGACGCTCGGCAAGCTGGCGTCCCTGCTCGGCGTGATGATGGGGGTCGGGGTGGCATCGGGGGCCGTCGTCAGCTTCGCCGCCCAAGTGGCTCGCCCGGCCGTCGAGAAGCAGATCGCCCGGGCAGCCCTCACCAAGACGGCGTGGTACGGCCCCATGAAGCAGGTGCTGCGCCTGATCGGGGTCAAGCTCACCAAGCAGACGTTGGCCAACACGGTTTCCAAGGCGGTTCCCGTGGTCGGTGGAGTCGTCTCGGGCGGCATGACGATGGTCACGCTCGACACCCAGTCCAAGCGTCTGATGCGCCACCTGCGCGAGATTCCACCCCCGAACGTGGACGCCGCCCAGTACATGGCTGCGCTCCGGGAACTGGACGACCGCGAGCCGAGCCGCCTCCAGTCGATGGGTGAAGCTGTGGGAGCCGTGGCGTCCGGAATGGTCGACCCCTTCCGCGCTGTCGACCTCGACGGCGACGGCATTCCCGATGAACCACGCGCGATGACCGCCGCCAAACGAGGCGTCACCGCTGCGTTCGGTGGCTTGGCACGCGCCTCGGCCCGCGTGCGTCGGGGACGCGGCGAAACGCCCGCCGGAGGCGATGCCCCGGCTGCGGATGAGACAGCCGAGGGTTCGCCGGAGGACGACTCGGTCGAGTGACCGCGCGAAGAGCTTGGCCTTGCCCCTACGCGCACCCACGCCGGAGCGCCTCCAGACTTTCAAAACAAGCTGTGGGCGACCGGGCAGCGGCTCGGCGGGCCACCCGATCTACTCCGCCGTGGTACTTGGCGTACACCGAGCGGTGCGCCTCGTCGATCAC
>CAKUSI010000430.1 GCA_934678955.1 uncultured Austwickia sp.
ATGGGCAGCCCGAGACGAGATCTAGAGTCGGTGGGTACCGAGCCGCGATCACAAAGGACAACCGATGCTTGAGCACGCCATCTGGTGGCACGTCTACCCGCTGGGCGCCTGCGCTGCGCCGATCCGCGGCGAGCGCGATGCATCCGATCAGGAAGCCCACCGGCTGCGGCGGCTGCTGCCGTGGCTCGACCATGTTGTCCGGTTGGGCGCGAACGGTCTGCTCCTCGGCCCGATCTTCGAGTCGACCACGCACGGCTACGACACCGTGGATCATCACCGCATCGACTCCCGCTTGGGCACCGAGGCCGACTTCGACGAGCTCGTGGCTGCGGCGTCCGAGCGCGGCATCGCGGTCATGTTGGACGGCGTGTTCAATCACGTTTCGCGCGAGCATCCGATCGTTCACGACCACCCGGAGATGATCGCCTGGCGCGATGGCCACCCGCTCGGCTGGGAGGGGAACTTCGACCTCGTCCAGCTCGACCACTCGAATCCAGCGGTCGCGGACCTGGTCGTCGACGTCATGACGCACTGGCTCGAGCGCGGCATCGCGGGTTGGCGCCTGGATGCCGCGTACAGCGTCCCCAACTCTTTCTGGGCCGACGTCTCCGCGCGCGTACGCGAACGGTTCCCGGATGTGATCCTGCTCGGCGAGGTGATCCACGGCGACTACGCGGAATTCGTACGCGACGGAGGCCTCACCACCATCACGCAGTATGAGCTGTGGAAGGCCCTCTGGAGCAGCCTCGTTGACACCAATGCCTGGGAACTCGCCCACGCGATCGAGCGCCATGATGCGTACGCCGCCGCCTTCATCCCGCAGACCTTCGTCGGCAACCATGACGTCACCCGCATTGCGACCCGCGTCGGGGAGGACGGCGCAGCCCTCGCCCTGGCCGCACTGATGACCCTGCCCGGCAGTCCGTCGATCTACTACGGCGACGAGCTCGGCTGGACGGGGACCAAATACGACCGCGCGGGTGGAGATGACGAGGTACGCAGTGCCCTGCCGGAGCACCCGGACACGGACGAGTCGTCCGTCTTCGAAATGCACCAACGTGTCATCGGGTGGCGCCGCCGACACGCGTGGGTGGCGACGAGCCGCGTGAGCGTACTCGAGAAAACCGACTCGACCCTCGCCTGGGAAGTCACCAACGGCGACCGCTCACTACGAGTGGACGTTGACCTGGCAGCCCGACGACTCGTCGCCGGCGAGGGGGACGACACCTTGCGGATCGGTTAGATTCGCTCGCGCGCGACGAGGGCATCGCAATGATGCGCAGCCTTGCAGCTGAATGCCCCGCCACCGACGGCCGCGCAGCCTTCGAACTCGCTGGCATGTATGACTCGATGGGTTACGAAGAACAAGTACGACCACGTGTTCACGACCGTGCCGGCCGCCGAGGCGCCCGAGGTCGTGGCGTGGGTGGAGCGCATCCTGGCCGAGGAACGCGGCTTGGTGATCGCCTCGCCGCCGCTGGAGGTCAGCGTGGCCGACGTCGACGGGATCGACTGGATCCACGTGTTCTATGAGTCCGGTCTCGGCCTCAACGTGCTCTACACGCGCGCGGACGGAGGCAAGCGAGCGGTCGGGTTCAAGCTGTCCGACGGCATGGACGCTCCCGAGGAGCTCAGCGCTTTCAAGTGGGCGCGGCAGAAGTCGAAGCTGGCCGGCACCATTCGCGGCTCCTACTTCGTGATCAAGGGCGAGCACCCGCGGTCATGACCGCGCCTGACGAGGGTCCGGAGGTCCGTCCCGCTGAGGAGGACACGTTCTCGCGCCACGTGCGCGAAGGTTGCCGTGAGGCCCGCGCCCTCGCCGACCGCATTGTCGCAGGCGAGCTCGATGCCGTCCTGCCGCTGATCCGCCGGCTACGGACCGAGACCGAGGTCGTGGTCGTGCTCAACCCTGCCGACTTGGCCTGGAACAAGGTGAAGGTCGAGAGGCTGGCGTGACGGATCGATTAGCGATCCGCCCAGACCACCGCAGACCCGAGCTATGCTGGCCGACATGTTGGGTATTGCCTCGATGAAGCTGTGGGCTCGCCGCTGACGGCGGCAGAGTCGACTTTTCCCTTTTCCTCTGTACGCCGTCCTGGCCCCTGCCGGGCGGCCCCGTTCGTGCTGCCCGGCTCCATGACGAGCCGAAGAGAGCACAGTGCAGAACCTTTATCGTAAGCAATCCCCCTTCTCGGGCGGCATTCCCGCGGGTGGCTCCGCCCACATCCGCGCCCACGGTGTCAACGTCAGCCTCGGTGAGCGGCAGGTCCTGAAGGACGTGGACGTGGTCGTTCCGGCCGGATCCAGCCTGGCCATCGTCGGCGAGAACGGGAGAGGAAAGACCACCCTCCTCCACGTCCTAGCCGGCCTGCTGGCCCCGGACTCCGGCACGGTCAGTCGCGTAGGGACCAGCGCCATGGTCGAGCAGGCCCTGGATGTCCTGGGTGACGAGACGGTCGGTCATCTGATCGACGAAGCGATCGGCGACTCTCTCGCCGCGTTGGAGCAGCTTGACAGCGCCACTGCGGCCCTGGCGGAGAGGCGCGCAGGGGCCGAGGACGCGTACGCCGGGGCACTCGACCTGGCGACGGCTCTTGATGCCTGGGACGCGCAGCGGCGGGTGGACATCGCTCTCGCCGGCCTCGATGCGTGCTCGGACCGGGACCGCCCACTGTCCACTCTGTCAGTAGGACAGCGCTATCGAGTGCGGCTGGCGTGTGTGCTTGGCTCCTGTACGCAGGCGGGTACGACGCCTGGGTCGACGGACGCCGCCGCGACCTGGCTCGCTGGGAACAGGATTATGCCGATCAAGTCGCCGAAAGGTCGCGGCTCTCACAGGCCGCGGAGGAAGCCAGGGGTCGGCTCCAGTCCGGCTGGAGACTCGAGAAGGGGCACGGCAAACACGAGAGGGCGACTCGCGCCGGCGGCGTGGTCCAAGCCTTCAATCGCCGCCAGGTCTATGAGCGACACGTCCCTTCTATCCCGCCGGATTCTCGTGACGGGAGGTCCGTGTCGAGGACGGGCCTGCTGGATGCGGTCAGTTGGCGTACGCCGGTGTCCCGCCTGTCCCAGGGTCAACAGCGACGCCTGCACCTGGCTCTGTGCCTCGCCGAGGCGCCCGACCTGCTCCTCCTCGACGAGCCGACCAACCA
>CAKUSI010000431.1 GCA_934678955.1 uncultured Austwickia sp.
CGCTCGCGACGCAGCAGCGAGACCGTGCCGCGACGCTCGCCGTCGTGAGCGATCGAGGAGACCGCCTGCAGGGTCCCAGTCCAGGTCGTCGTGCTCCTCATGCCCGCCCCTACTCCTGCGCGCCGCGGTCGGCTTGTGCCTCGCCCGCCCGGGCAGGGACACGATCTCCTCGCGCCTGGCGAACCGCCTCGGCAACGATCCGCACCCGCAAGATCAGCGGGGTCGTCTCCTCGCGCATCATCTCCAGCACCGGCCGGGCCGGCTCCCGCAGCAGCGACTCGACCTCTCGACGAGCAGCCGGCGTGCGTGGGGTAGAGCCGAGCTCGACCGCGACGTCGTCCCACCAGCGCGGCAGGCTCGCCGCCCGCCAAGTCGCAACGAGCACCCGATCAGGCAGCAGCGCATCCCAATAGCGCTCGCGATATCCGCCCAGCCAGCCGGTCCAATCGATGCCGTAATGCAAGTGCAGCAACAAGCGCTCCGCGGTGCCGGCGGGCCCCTCAAGGGCGGGCATGTCCCCGACGTACGCCAACCACACCGTGGACGGAGCTTCCGCCGACATGACCAGTCCCTTTCCTTGGAGCCTTGAGAGCCTCGTCGGGGCACTCATGTGCAGCCTAAGTGCTGTCGAGGAGGGAGCGGCTCTGATGCACTCGACGATACGACCGTCTGATGGCTCAACGTGTTGGGCCGATCGGACCGGTCGTGAGGGTCGTCAGCGCCGAAACTGGGGATGAGGGAAGGCCTAATGGCACTGTATGCGCCGCGTCGGTGAGGTTTCCTCGGAAGAGTTCCTTGTCCGGGTTTAGAGTCCGAACGACGATCTCATCTGGAGGCAAGTTGAGGGGAATGCGGAATAGTCCCCCAACCGGCGCGCTTTGAACTTTGCGAACATCAATCTCGCGACGGCCTGTTGCGGAGCTCCAGAAATCCTTGGATTCGGGCGCCTCTGATGTCAGCGCCGCCCCAAACTTGGACGCCTCTGACTGGCCTTGCGAGTAGATGATGCCCACTTTGTACTTTGTGCCCGTCGGAATATTTCCCCCGACCCTGACGATCATCAAAGTGGCGTCCGAGTCTGGAATATATTGCACTCCTACGGCGAGTCCCGACTTCTGATCCCCCAAGAAGACTTGTGTAGACCGACTAGAGGGTTCGGCTGTGACTGGCGTCGAGGAAGTTGCGCCAGGGCGCGATGGTGAGGCAGGTGTGGGCTCGAAACGGCCTTGGACGACGACGGTGGCCACGATCGCCAACCCGGCCGCGACCCCAGCAAGAGCTGTGGTCCACTGACGCACGATCTGACTCGGTGCGCGAAGCGGGTCGATGGGCACCACAGTGTGTGCCCCGGCGTGATCAGAGGAGGAGGCCTCGGGAGTAGCCTGCGCGTCGAGGTGCTCTCGGAGACCCTCCAGGAGGCCGGAGTCGGCCCTTAGGGCTAAGGCAAGGGACCGGAGCTCGTTCAGCTCCTGATCGGCCTCGGGGTTGCTCGCGAGAAGGCTACGAAGCTCGAACCTCTCGGTGGGTGTAAGTGATTCGCCGGCGAGGTGAGCGCCGCGCAGTTCGTCGGGTCGATGGTCAGTCATGGCGTTGGTTCCTGCAGCAAGCGGCGTAGGCCTCGGAGGGCATGGTAGTGGCGGCTACGAGCGGTGCCGGCCGGGATACCAAGGTGATCGGCCGCCTCGGTCGGTGTGAGCCCGTCAAGGTGGATCAAAATCAGGATCTGGCTGTGATGCACGGGAAGCTGCCTCAGGGCGAACATGAGCGCCCGTCGGTCAGTGACATTGTCGGCGTGGTCTGGCGTGGAGTGACGAGCTGAGTTCAGGTATGTGCCGACCCCTCGCTCCCAGCCCTCTGAGATAGAATCGGAGTCCAACGCTGTTTCGGGATGGGTTTTGGAGCGACGTAAATGATCGATGGCTGTATTTTGAGTGATAGTGAGGAGCCAGTTCCGCACCGATCCGCGGCTGCTGGTGAAACCCTCCGGATGCTTGCAGGCTTTCTCGAAGGATAGTTGGACGATATCCTGCGCTGTTTCGCGATTATGGGTGATGCTCAAGGCTTTGGCGAGCATGCTCTCGCGGTGCTCTCGATAGGCGGTCGTGATCGCATCGTCGTGCGTCCTGGCGCTAGGCGGCTTGGTGCGCCGCCATGGCAGCAAGCCAGGGCGCATCGGTGCAGCAGTGAGCCCTGCGTGAGGCACGGCCTCGTCATTGCGCCTCGCGGGCTGCGGCGCCTCGGGCTCCGAGGGCATGAGCTGGATGGTACTGAGGGGCTGGGATGCGGCGCCGGCTATGGACACGGCTCGGCTCGACTTGACCTGAAAGGACATTGCCCCGGGTGCGTGAGGGGACGGCTCGTTCGCATTGGGAGACGCTCACTTCCATGTCGACGGCTGGAGAGCTATGTCATTGACACGCAGCGAGCTCGTGCCGCGTTCACTGACGTGGGTGTCGCCCTCACGTCTGTGTCCCTGGCTTCCTTGTCTAGGTGGTGCCTGAGAAGCCGGATCACTCGTTGGGAGTGGGCGCTGACGCAGGTGAGTCGCCGCGGACGAACCGTGGTGCACCGGGCCTCGATCAGGACCGGGCGCCGGTCAGAGGCCGACAGTGTCCTGCAGTGTGGCTCGCGGTCGGCGGGTGGCGATGAGTGCAACCTCGAGGTGGGCCGGCCGGTTGCGCCATAGCCGCAGCTCCTCCCAGGCCTGGACGAGCCGCAGCCGCTGCACGGGCCCGGCAGTTTGGACCAGGGGCCAAGGGGGAGCCGATTGCCGCAGGTCGGCGTCGCTCGCCCCGAACCCGCGGACCTCCTCCAACACGGTCAATCGAGCGGCGTCGGCACGGCTCCAGGGGAGGGCGATGTCGTCGAGGAGGACCCGGCCCCACTGCGCACTGGGCAGAAGGTGCTTGCGACCCGACCGCGGGAGGATGACCGCGGTCTGCGAGTCCACCTCGCGGGCGAGGACCTCGAGCAGGCCGTCGGGGGAGTCCAGGGCGTGCAGGCCCGGCTGTCGGCGCCCTCGGATGATGTGTGCGCGTTTGCGCAGCGCCGGCTCTTGGTAGGCCCAGGTGCAGGCGCTGCAGAGCCCGGCCCCGCCAGGGAGCGTCCAGTGGTCGCGGCCGGTGAAGCTGCGGGAGACGACCCG
>CAKUSI010000432.1 GCA_934678955.1 uncultured Austwickia sp.
CACTGGGGGTTTGCGTACGGGTGTTGCCCGTGGGCGGGAATGGTACGGGGGGAGCTGGGGGTTTGCGTACGGGTGCCGCCCGTGAGGGGGAACAGTTGGCGACCCAGCTCCCTGCCCGCCGGGCGAACACTTGCGGGTGCGGGTGAACTCTCGCTACCGGGCTTGGTGGTCAGGCCGCCAGACTCCCCTGGGATGGGGTGGACTCCTCTCGCCGCGGGTGAACTCTCGCCACAACGGGAGTTCACCCGCCCTGATGAGGGCTCAGCCACGATGCGGAGAGCCCGGCGGGGTCGTACTCGACCTGGCCACCAGCGGCGCCGGTTCAGCCACGGTGCGGGCTGCCCGCACGGCCGCGTGCCCGTCAGCCGCGCGAAGGCCCGCTCGACGCGTCCAGGTCCCGCCCGGCGCGCGTCCGGCGGGAACGCTGCGGGTCGGGTTTGAATTGCCGACCAGTCTCGTGGCACCATCAGGTCCGCGGGTGACCCCCCGCACCGTGTCAGAGCCATCACCCAGGCTTCTTCCCTGATTGATACGCATCTGATGCGTGTGCGAGTGGCGTCACCCTTTTTCGTGCCCTCGACGCGCCCGGTCGATGCGATGCTCGACGCCTTCGAGGACTTCTCATGTCAGCTCATCACCGCCCTGCGCGGTCCCTGCCCCCGACCCTTCGACCGATCACTCCCGGCGCGACCTTTGGCCGCGGCTGCGCCGCCGCGTCGACGTCGTACGATTCCGCGCCGGCGCACTACGACCCCGCAGACCCGGTCTTCGTGGCTCACGAGGGCGGCAAGTTGGCCGTCACCTCGACCAAGGAACTGCGGGACCGGCGCGACCTGTCCCTCCTCTACACCCCGGGCGTGGCCGACGTCTGCCTCGCGATCGCCACGGACCCCTCGCTCGCCTCCGTCTACACGATGCGCCGCAACACCGTGGCCGTGATCAGCGACGGCACCGCAGTGCTGGGCCTGGGCAACATCGGCCCGGCGGCTGCGATGCCCGTGATGGAGGGCAAGGCGGTGTTGTTCAAGCACTTCGCCGACGTGGACGCCGTGCCGGTGTGCCTGGAGACCGGCGACGTGGACACCCTGGTGGACGCGATCGCGCGGATCGCCCCGAGCTACGGCGGGATCAACCTGGAGGACATCTCGGCGCCGCGCTGCTTCGAGATCGAGGCGCGGCTGAAGGAGCGCCTCGACATCCCGGTGTTCCACGACGATCAGCACGGGACGGCGATCGTGGTGTTGGCAGCCCTGATCAACGCGAGCCGCGTGGTGGGCAAGTCGCTGGCGGACCTGCGGGTGGTGGTGTCGGGCGCGGGGGCGGCCGGTACGGCGACCACCCACCTGCTGCTCGACGCCGGGGTGGCGGACGTGACCGTGGCCGACATCGGCGGGATCATCCACCCGCTGCGCGAGGACCTGGCGCCGCATCACCACCGTCTGGCGGCCCGGACCAACCGGCGCGGACTGCAGGGCCCGATCGCGGTGGCGCTCAAGGACGCCGACGTGTTCATCGGCCTGTCCGGCGGCACGATCCCGGAGCGGGACGTCGCGCGGATGGCGCCGGACGCGATCATCTTCGCGCTGGCGAACCCCACGCCGGAGGTGTGCCCGGAGGTGGCGCATCGGCACGCGGCGGTGGTGGCCACGGGGCGCTCGGACTACCCGAACCAGATCAACAACGTGTTGGCGTTCCCCGGCCTCTTCCGCGGGGCCCTGGATTCCGGCGCGACCGCGATCACGGAGGCGATGAAGATCGCGGCCGCCCACACGATCGCGGACCTGGTGGCGGAGCCGACGGCCGACGAGGTGATCCCGAGTGTCTTCGACGAGCGGGTGGCTCCGGCGGTGGCCGACGCGGTGGCCCGGCTCGCATACCAGCGCTGAGGGGGCGGCGCCTGGCCGGGGCGAGCGTGAGTTGTGTCGGGTGGGCGTACCGCGCGTCAGGTGCGCCCACCCGCGCTTCTTCGACGGAACCGTTCGGAGCGGTCCGTCCCTTCTCACCGAGACAGAGGATGCTTACGGGGGCGCTGATACATCGGCGGCTTGTTCGCGAGGCGCGGAGCTCTACGGTGCGGTCGAGACCCTCGTGCGCCGCGCCGCGGGGAGCCCTCCGTCCCGGCAGGCCCTGCGGGATTGCCTTGCTCCAAACTTGCGGGATCCCCGTGCGGCCTCGAGGTGACATGCACGGGATCGCCGTGCGGCCTCGAGGTGACATGCAACCGAACGGCTGCTCGCGATGGTGGTAGGCAGCTGCGCCGAAGCATGCCCCTCGAGCACCACCCATCCACAGCACCACATGTGATGTGGATCACATGTGGCGGGCCTGGCGATCAGCCGCGGATTCACCGCTGGCACAACGGGATTAGCCAAGCTCGAAAATGGTTCGAAAGTGCTTGCGGTGCAGGATGGCTCGTCATCCACAGGCCTATCGCTATCGAACATGTGTCCAGTAGAATCGGGGGTATGACCAGCAGCTTCGACAATCTCCCCCAGGGCACTGACGGCCCTGTGGGAGATGGCGCGGCGCCCACGCATGGCCTGCTCGATGAGGTCGGGCTGGTGGACGGGGCACGTCTGGTGGCCCGGTTGGAGGACGCGCGGGCGCTGCTCGGCGGGATCGTCGCGGTGTTGCCGCGGGTGCCTGGTGATGATCTGGCAGCGTTGGCGGCTGCTGCGGCGGGGGTGGTCACCGCGGCGCGGGCCGCGCAGGCGGGGGTCGTGCTGGAGGCCGAGGAGCGGGGGGTGATCGCGGCCTCGGATCACCCCCGCGTGGCGGGTTGGGTGGAGCAGTCGTGTCGGGAGGGTGGGGCTCCGGTGAGCGCCGGGACGGGGCGGGCGTTGGAGCAGTTGGCCCGGGCGTGTCGGGGGCAGGACGTGGCCCCGTTGCGGGAAGCCGTGCTATCCGGCGAGCTGCCGGTGGAGCGCGGCGCGGAGGTCGCCACGACGTACCGGCGGTTACGAGCCCGCATCGAGGTCGACTGCTGGGAGGTGGTCCTGGCGGAGTTGATCGCTTTCGTCGCCGGCGGGGCGCGTCGCGGTGAGGTGGCGGCGTTGGAGGAGACGTTGGTGGGGCAGTACGGGCGGGCGGGGGAGTTGGAGGATGAGCGGGCGCGGTTGTACGAGCGCCGCGAGCTGAG
>CAKUSI010000433.1 GCA_934678955.1 uncultured Austwickia sp.
GCCCGCGCAACGCGCCCACGCGCACCGCGCTCGGCGTGGCCGGCATGACCTTCTACGGCCTGATGTGGGCCGGTGGCGGCAACGACATCATCGCGACGCAGTTCAACGTCTCGCTCAACAACGTGACGTACTTCCTGCGCGTGGCCGTGTTCGTGGGCCCGATCATCGCGTTCATGGTCACCAAGCGCCTGTGCCTGTCGCTGCAGCGTGCCGACGCCCAGCGCGTCCTGCACGGCTCGGAGTCGGGCATCATCGTCCGCTCCCCCGCGGGCGGCTACTCCGAGCCGCACGTCCCGGTCTCCACCGACGAGGCATTCACCCTCACCCAGCACCGGCAGTACCCGCCGCTGGAGGAGACCCCGTCCGAGGACGAGCACGGCGTCAGGACGACCGACCCCAACGCCGTCAGCGGCCTGCGGGCGCGGCTGTCGCGCTGGTACACCGGCGACGACATCGTCAAGCCCACGCGCGAGGAGATCGCCGACTCCCACCACCACGACGACGAGCCCAAGCAGCTCCACTGAGTGGCCTGACAGGGCCCCATCCCAGCCGGGAGGGGGCCCTGTCGCTTCCGGGGCCCGTTAGGCTGACCGGGTGCGATTCACCACGGGCAAACCCGAGTTCGATCTGACCTACGACGACGTCTTCATGTCGCCGACGCGCTCGTCGGTCCGCTCCCGCATGGACGTCGACCTCACCTCCACCGACGGCCTCTCCCTGCCGACCCCCCTGGTGGTCGCCAACATGACCGCGATCTCCGGACGCCGGATGGCGGAGACCGTCTCCCGCCGGGGCGGGATCGCCATCATCCCCCAGGACCTGTCCCCCGCCGCCGCGATCGCCGCCATCCGGCGCGTGAAGGCGGCGCACACGGTCTTCGACACCCCGATCCACGTCTCCCCCGACATGGTGGTCGCCGACGCGCTCCCGCTCATCCCCAAGCGCGCCCACGGGGTGGCCGTGGTGCTCGACGGGCGGCGTCCCGTGGGGCTGCTGTCGGCCGCGGACGCCGTGGGCGTCGACCGCTTCGTGCCCGTCCACGAGGTCATGACCACCGACCTGACGTGCGTGCCCGCGCGGACCGGCGCCCAGGAGGTCTTCGACACCCTCACCGACAGCCGGCGCAAGATCGCCCTCGCCGTCGACGAGGACGGGCAGTTGGTCGGTGTGCTCACGACCAAGGGTGCGATGCGCGCCGCCATCTACTCCCCCGCCCTGGACGCCGCGGGTCACCTGCGCATCGGCGCGGCCGTGGGCATCTCCGGATCCGCCGAGGCGCGGGCACGGACGTTGCTCGAGGCGGGCGCCGACGTGCTGGTCATGGACACCGCCCACGGACACCAGGACCGCATGCTGGAGACACTGCGGGTCGTCCGGAGGGTTCGGGACGAGCACCGGGCGACCACGGGCGTCCGGGTGCCGCTGGTGGGCGGCAACGTCGTGACGGCCGAGGGGACGCTGGACCTGATCGAGGCCGGCGCCGACATCGTGAAGGTCGGGGTGGGACCCGGGGCGATGTGCACGACCCGCATGCAGACCGGCGTGGGTCGCCCGCAGTTCTCGGCGGTGCTCGACTGCGCCGCGGCGGCCGCCGACGTCGGCAAGGCGATCTGGGCCGACGGGGGCGTGCGGCACCCGCGCGACGTGGCGTTGGCGCTCGCGGCGGGGGCGGGCGCCGTCATGATCGGGTCGTGGTTCGCCGGGACGCACGAGTCGACCGGCGCGTTGATGCACGACGGCGACGGACGCGCGTACAAGGAGTCGTTCGGCATGGCGTCGGCGCGGGCGGTGCGGGCGCGCACCCAGCAGCAGACCTTCTTCGAGCGCGCCCGGGCCGCACTGTTCGAGGAGGGCATCTCGCACTCGCGGATGTACCTGGATCCGGGGCGTCCGGGCGTGGAGGACCTGGTCGACTTCATCACCTCGGGCGTCCGGTCGTCGTGCACGTACGCGGGAGCCCGCACCCTGCCCGATTTCCACGAGCGGGCGACGATCGGCGTCCAGAGCCGCTCGGGCTACGAGGAGGGGCGTCCCCTGCACTCGAGCTGGTGAGACCCCTGGACCCTGCAAACGCCTCAGGCGGCCCCGTGGAGGGCCGCCTGAGGCGTTTGCAGGGTTCGATGCGGGTCAGTGCTTGTAGTCGCCCACGTAGTACTCATAAGCCCAGCCACAGACCGCCCAGATGCCCAGGCCGATGCCGAGCAGGGTGAGCCACCAGCCGAAGATCGGCCCCATGAGGATCACGACGAGCACCAGCGTCGACCAGAACGGCACGATCGAGGTGGGCGGGAAGAAGCCCAGCGCGCCAGCGCCCTCGACGATCTCGGCCTCGGCCCGGTCCTCGGGACGCGGGCCGGTCGAGCGGCCGGTGAGGGCCAGCAGGCCCCAGATCATCGCCGAGAACAGCAGCGTCAGGGCCAGGACGGTCGTGCCGATCGGCTCGAGGTGACCGTCCAGGCGCCAGGTCATGAACGCGTAGACGGGGGTGACGATCGCGAAGAAGATGACCAGGAACAGGAAGAGCTTCGCTTCGGTCTTCATCGGGCGTTCTCCTTGTTGTCCTCGGACTCCTCGGCGACCAGGGCCTCCTGCAGCGGGTTGACCGGGTGCGGGCCGATCCCCGAGATCTCGGGGTGGTGCAGGTCGAACGCGGGGGCCTCGCTGCGGATGCGCGGCAGCTTGGTGAAGTTGTGCCGCGGCGGCGGGCAGGAGGTCGCCCACTCCAGCGAGCGGCCCCAACCCCACGGGTCGTCCACGGTCACGCGCGGAGCGGTCTTGTGGCTCTTGTAGACGTTCCACAGGAACGGCAGCATCGAGATGCCGAGCAGGAACGAGCCCACGGTCGAGAACTGGTTCAGGAACGTGAAGCCCTCACCCGGCAGGTAGTCGGCGATCCGGCGCTGCATGCCCTCGATGCCCAGCCAGTGCTGGACGAGGAAGGTCATGTGGAAGCCGACGAACACCAGCCAGAAGTGCAGCTTGGCCAGCTTCTCGTCCAGCATGTAGCCGTACCACTTGGCCCACCAGAAGTAGAAGCCACCGAACATCGAGAACACGACGGTGCCGAACAGCACGTAGTGGAAGTGCGCGACGACGAAGTAGGTGTCGGACACCTGGAAGTCCAGCGGCGGCG
>CAKUSI010000434.1 GCA_934678955.1 uncultured Austwickia sp.
GTCCACACAGGAACGTTAACAACGACCGTTCACCAGGAACCGAAACGACACACCAAACCTAACCAAGTACTACTAGGCACGTAGGAGACCGTCGCTCGCGGTACCTGCGTCCCGCGGAGCGGCAGACGCGCCCCCGACGCGCGGCTCACCGGGGAAGGCGCGCACAATGCTGGCTATACAGCCAGCGCCGACCATATTTCGCAGGGCTGGCTGTATAGCCAGCGGTGTGCGCGACTCGGGCCCGAACGCCCTCGGCGGGCACCCCCCCGACCCGTGCCGACTCGGGCAGAACGTCCTGAGCGGGCGACCCCCGAGACCCATGTACCAGCCGTACACCCCACGGCCCCGCCGGTCGGCATACGGTTGACGCCATGGATCAACGCAGCGAGGTCGGCACGTTCCTCCGCAGTCGGCGGGACAGGATCACCCCGGAGCAGGCGGGGATGATCGGCGGCGGCCGCCGCCGGGTGCGGGGCCTGCGCCGGGAGGAGGTCGCGACGCTGGCCGCCATCAGCGTGGACTACTACGCACGGATGGAGCGCGGCGACCTGCGCGGCGTCTCGCCCGAGATCCTCGACGCCGTCGCCCGTGCCCTCCGACTCGACGACGCCGAGACCGACCACCTCCACGACCTCGCCCGCGCCGCCGACCCGCAGCCCCGGAGGAGCGGGCCGAGGGCCGACGACACCGTCCGGCCGAGCCTGCAGCGCCTGGTCGACGCCGTCACGGCCGCCCCCGTGTGGGTGAGGGACCGGCGCATGAACCCCATCACGGCCAACCTCCTCGGCAAGGCCCTCTACCAGCCGATGCTCGACGACCCGGACGGACGGGGCAACACCGCGCGGTTCATGTTCCTCAGCCCCGCCTCCCGGAACTTCTTCCCGGACTGGGAGCGCAGCGCCGACGACCTCGTCGCCACCCTCCGCTCCTACGCGGGCCAGCATCCCCGCGACCGGCAGCTCACCGATCTGATCGGCGAGCTCGTCACCCGCAGCGACGCGTTCCGGCTCCGCTGGTCCGCGCACAACGTGCGCTATCACCGGACCGGCATCAAGTGGATCCGCCACCCCGTCGTCGGAGACCTCGAGCTCACCTACGAGGCCATGCACCTGCCGGGCAGCCCCGAATGGTTCATGTTCGGCTACACCGCCGAGCCCGGCAGCCCGACGGAGGAGCGCCTGAAACTGCTCGGCAGCCTCGCCGCTACGCCTGAGCTTCCGGGCACCACCACGTCGACCCTGCGTCCCTAGCCGGGAGCGTTCACCACCAGCAAAACCCGAACGACGGTTGGGATTTGATTCTGCCGACACAAGCGGTTAGCGTGGAACACGTCAACCCGACCGGGAAGGCACAGCCCCCAACCGGGGGCACACACAAAGCCGTGCGACGCCACGGCAACACACCGTGTCCGCTCGCACCATGCATCCGAAAGGAGCGGACATGCTCAAGCACTCCGCAGCTCGTGTCAACGAGACCCGCACGACCACCGTCTCCGGCGGCCGCACCACCAAGACCCTCTCCGCGATCGCGGCCGTCATCACGGCCCTCGGCGCCAGGCTGCCCCTCGCAGGCACCCCCGGCTCGCCCATCACGACCGGCCGCTGACCGACGCGACCCGGGCCGCGCGAGTCCCTCCGCGGCCCAACCCACGCTGATCTTCAGCCCACGATCACGACCATCCTCGCCGTCGCGGCGGCGCTCATCGGTCTCGGGGTCGCGCTGACCCTCACCGACAACCTGTTGCTCTTCGGCCTCGGCCTGCTGCTGATCGGCTGCACCTTGCAGGTGGCGTCCTCCACCGCGAGCGACGCTCACGCCAAGCTGCGCGCCGCGCGCTGACCAGCCCCAACCAACAGAGGGCGGGCACCCCACCGGGTGCCCGCCCTCTGGCATTGCTGGCTAGTTCCAGAGATCACTTGCCGGAGCCGGCCACCATCCCGGAGATGAAGTACCGCTGCAGGAATAGGTAGGCGACCAGAATGGGCGCCACCGCCATCAGCGAGCCCGCCGCCGCGGCGCCGAGGTTGTTGGACTGCGACCCGAAGAAGGACGCGATCGCCGGGGCGATCGTCTGCCGCTCGGGCTTGGTCAACAGGAACCCGGACAGCGCGAACTCGTTCCAGACGTTCACCGCACACATGATGATCACCGTGGCCGTCACTGGCTTCAGCAGCGGGAAGATGACCCGGAAGATGCGCGTGAGGTGGCTCGCCCCGTCGATGGTGGCCGCCTCGTCGATGGAGGTCGGCAGCGCCCGGATGAAGTTCGCGTACAGGAAGATCGCCAGCGGCAACTGCCCCGCCGTCAACACCACGATGGCGCCCCAGTAGGTGTTCAGTCCGCCGATCTTGTTCATGAACGAGTACAACGGCACGAGGATCGATAGCGGGGGCACCATCATCAGGGAGACGACGAAGCCGAGGACGATGTTGTTGCCCAATGTCCGACGGCGGGCGAGCGGGTACGCGGCCAGCGCCCCGAGGACGCAGATAAGCACCGTCGCCCCGATCGTCACGACGCCCGAGTTGATGATGGCCCGGACGATGTTGCCCTGATCCATCGCGGTGCCGAAGTTCTCGAACGTGAGGTTCGCGAACGGGAATGCCCACTGCGAGGAGAGATCGGTGCGGGCCTTGAGCGCCGTGGTCACGGTCACCCAGAAGGGAAGCAGCTGCACCAGGCAGGCGAAGATCAGCACGGCCGCGAGGATCCATTTCGTGGCCTTCGGCGAATCGGACCTCATATCAGGCCTCCTCAACTTCGAATCGGGAAAGCAGCCAGTTGAGCAGGAGCGTCAGGACCGCGATGAACAGGAACAGGAAGACGCCCTGCGCGGCGGCGTATCCGGCGCTCTGGTTGTCGAAGTACATGCGGGCGATCAGGGTGGAGACCGAGTCGGTCGAGTACCCGGGGCCGCCGTTGGTCATGACCTTGATCACGTCGTACAGCTTCATGCCGCCGATGAGGTTGAACACGATGCTCGTCGCGAAGGCGGGCTGCAGCAGCGGCAGCACCACGTGGAAGAACCGCTTCGCGCCCGCCGCGCCGTCTAGGGCGTGTCTCCCAAAGATCTGGGTCGATGGGCGGGATTGTTGACTCATGTCGCGTTTTGCTGTGCTCGATGAC
>CAKUSI010000435.1 GCA_934678955.1 uncultured Austwickia sp.
CCGTCAGGCTCCCCGCCGACTATGTGGCCGAGCACGCGCACCTGTCGTATGCGGCGACCGCCTACGGGGTGCAGGGCGCGACCGTGGCGGGGTCGCACACGATCCTCACCGACCAGGCCAGCGCCGCAGGTGTGTACGTCGGCATGACCCGCGGGCGCGAGTCGAACGTGCTGCACGTCGCCGCCGAGAGCCAGGCCGACGCCAGGGCGCAGTTCATCGAGGCGATAGAGCGCGACCGCGCCGACCGCGGACTTGCCGACGCCACCCGCCGTGCCGTCGAGGAAGTGGCCGGGCTGGTCGAGAAGGGCCCCGTGCGGTTCGTGAACGACGAGATAACGGCGCTCGACAAGCGTGCGGCAACGGCTGAGGCGCAGGCCGCACGCTGGCAACAGGTCAGCGCCGCCCTTGCCGACCTCAGCGACCGTGAGGTCGAATTACGGGAGAGGGCGCGAGCGGCCGAGCAGACCGCCCGTGAGCGTGCCGAGCAGGTGCGCGCCGAGGTCGCCGCGCCGGTCGTCTCCGTGGCGAGAGGGGCACTCGCCAACTGGGAGCAGGCCGACGCTGCTGAACAGGAAGCCAGCGAGCAGGTGCGGGCGTCGTCGTGGTTCGGGAAGCGCCGCGCCCGCGACGAGCACGAGAACGCCCACGCGCGAACCGCCGAAGCGCGCCAGCAGGTGACGAGCGAGTGGGGCGAGCCGCCGAGGTGGAACGAACGCACCGATGCGTGGTTGGAGCGAGTCACCCGGCCCCGAATCGAGAACGATCCGCGCGTGATCGACGCCGAGCAGGAACACCGGGCGGCACGCGACGCCCTGCTGCACCGGCCAGAGCGAGCACAGACCGAACGACTCGTCGCGTTCGCGCGAGCGTTCGGCTCGGAGCGGGTGATCCGCAATCAGCAGGCGTACCTCACCACCAACCCCGCGCAACAGGCCGCGCGAGCCACGAAGACCGCAAAGCAGGCGCGGGAGGAAGCCGCGCTGCTACGCACGCTCACCCCCGCCGAAGCCGTGGCACGGATCGAGCAGACCCGCGCAGGACAGGCCGCGAGCGAGGCGCAGCGAGTGGAGCAGGAACGCGCCAGGCTATACGACTTCCCCCAGAAAGATCGCAGCACGCCAGAGCGTGACGGGTTTGGTCTGAGCCGGTAGCCCTGTCTCTGCTTTCAGGTTCTCGCGAAGAACCGATCCATAGGATGACAGATGATGATAGAAGTGCGATGAGGCGAGGTGGCTGATGGGTGATCGACGGGCCGAGATGATCCGCGAGGTCGTCCACCGCATTGTGGCGCTTCCCCGTACCGCTCCGGTGCGGGTGGCGGTCGATGGGCGCACCGCATCAGGCAAGACCACGTTCGCCGACGAACTCGCCGCAGGCATCCAGCAGACCGGCCGCTCGGTGATCCGCGCCCAGATCGACGGATTCCACCGTCCGAAGGTCGAGCGGTATCGGCGGGGGCGCATGTCGGCCGAGGGGTATTACCGGGATGCCCGCGATCTCGATGCCGTGGTGTCGTTGCTGCTCGGGCCCCTCGCCCCTGACGGTAACCGGATGATCCGCACAGAGTCGTTCGACCTCGATGCAGACCAGCCCATCGACGCCGAACCTTGGCGAGCAGATGCGGACGCGGTGCTGATCGTGGACGGCACGTTCTTGCAGCGCCCCGAGCTGGCAGCGCACTGGGATGCCGCGATCTATGTGCGCACCAGCCCTGCCGTGTGCCTGCAACGCGGGATCGACCGAGATAGCACCCATCTGGGCGGCCCGGAACAAACCCAGCGCATGTATGCCGAGCGCTACCAGCCCGCCTACGAGATGTACGAGCAGGAGGCCTCGCCCGAGGGTAGCGCAGACCTCATCATCGACAACGACGACCCCGCACAGCCGACCGTCCATGCTCGACCAAACGGGCGACTGCCACTCGTCGAACGATAGACAAGAGCTGCCGCGGGCGCGCCGCGCCCTTGCCCCCGGCTACCGTCCGAGACGCGGGCTGCCCCGGTCGCCGCCAGGCGGGGCGTCGTATCCGAACGCATCCAGCGGAGGCAGGGCACGGCGGCGTTCGCGTGCGGCGTCCAACTCCCGGTCGAGCACGGCAGGGTCGCGGACGGCCTTGCGTGTCGTGAAGCTCTGAGTGTGTTCGTTCAACAGCCCTATCAGCCGGTCGTGGCGTGCGGCGTCCTCGACGGTGACGAGGTTCGGGCGGATCAGCGCGTCCAGGCCTGAGGGGTCTTGAACGATGGCGAGGGTGCGAGCGTGGGCGAACACGTCGCCGGGAATCTGCGACCAGTCGATGACCCATCCAGCATCGCGGGCGAGCTGATTGAAGAAGACATGCTGGGTTCTCGTGTTCACGTCGCGGAACGGGTGGATCGCTGTCGTCTCACCCCACACCCAGGCCAGCCCCTCAGAGAACTCGTCCGCGTCGAGCGCGCCCAGCCATTTACGCCCAGCGAGGATGCCAAACACACGCTCGGCCTCGGGCACGATGAACTGTGGGCGGCAGTGCGCGATTCCAGTTCCGCCGGGGTGGGTGTCGGTGTCGCGTATCTCGCCGCCCCACGAGTACATGTCCTGCGTCAGATAGGCGTGGATCGCTTGCAGGTGCGCAAGGTCGTATCCGCCGAGGATCAGATGCTCACGCAACGCACCCATGCGCGCACCGATGAAGTCAGCCTCGGCGTCTTTCCAGTCGTCGTAGTCGGTGACGCCGAACGTATTGACGAGAACATCGCTGCCCGGATAGGTGTACCGATCAGGCATCGCGACGCAATACGGTTCAGACGGTGCGAGCAGCCAGGCGTGCGCGGGTGCGAGCGGCGATCACTTCGACGGCTTCGTCTACGGTCATTTCGCCGCGCACCTGGCGAGCCAGAAGCTCCAAGCCCTCGGGGGTCATTTCCTCGCCCGCGGTCTGCTGCCCGGCCTGCACTTCCGCAATGACGCGCTGAACGTGCGCCTCAGATACGCGAGTCTTCGTAGCCATGCGGGGTGCCTCCTTGTGGTGGGCCTTACGGTTCAGTCTACGTCGTGCCGCCGACATTCCTCGGGGAACTCGGCGCGGGGGTGCCGAATCGGCACCCGTGTGCCAGCTAAGAGCCGCCGTGCTCGGGCGTGGGG
>CAKUSI010000436.1 GCA_934678955.1 uncultured Austwickia sp.
ACCCGGGGTCGCGACCACGACGTCGACACCACGGTCGAAGGCCTTGATCTGCGGCCCGAACGCCATGCCACCGGCGACCAGCGTCGTCGACAGGCCCACGACCTTGGCCAGCGGCGCCAGCACATCGGCGACCTGCAGCGCGAGCTCACGCGTCGGCACGAGCACGATCGCACCCGGCGCACCGCTCACCGCGGCCTCACCATTGGCGAGACGCGCCAGCAGCGGCAGGCCGAAGCCCAGCGTCTTGCCCGAACCGGTCCGGCCACGGCCCAGCACGTCCTTGCCCGCCAGCGCGTCCGGAATGGTCGCGGCCTGGATGGGGAACGGTGAGGTGATGCCCTGCTGATCGAGAGCGCCCACGAGCACCTTGGGCAGGCCGAGTTCGGCGAAGCCGGCATCGTCGGCCACAGCCGCCGTGTCGACTTCCTCGAGCTCCGTCGCCGTCCAGTTCATCGTGTCGGCGCCGCCATCGAAGTCATCCTGGTCGGCCCATTCGGTGCGCTCCTCGCGCTCCTCACGGCGCCCGAATCCACGATCGTCACGGTCGCGTCGGAACCCGCGGTCGTTGCCCCACTCCCGCTTTTCTTCGCGCCGCCGCTCGCGGTTCTCCCACGAACGATTCGGGTGTGGGCGGTGCTCGGGACGACGGTTGTCGCGACGGTCGTCGCCGCGGCCGCGGTCATCACGCGAGTCGTTGCCCCAGCGGGAACCACGATCCGTGCGCTCCCCGCGGTCCTCCCACTTGCGCGGGCCACGGTCGTTGTTGCCCCAGCGGTCGTTGCGGTCGCCGCGGTCGGTACGCTCCCCGCGATCCTCCCAGCGCCGGCCCCGGTTCTCCCAGGAGCCGCTGCGGGGACCACGGTCGTTCCGGTCGCCACGCTCGTCGCGTCGATCGCCACGGTTCTCCCAGGAGCCGCCACGGGCACCCCGATCGCCGCGGTTCTCCCAGCGACCACCGCGGTCGTTGTCCCAACGGCGCTCGCCGCGCTCCCCACGGTCATCGCGACGGTCACCGCCGAAGCGGTTGTCCCGGTTGTCGCGGCGGTCGCCGCGCTCCCCACGGTCATCACGATCGCGATTGAAACCCCGGTCGCTGCGACCCTCGAAGCCGCGCTCGTCGCGCTCGCTGCGGGGGCGTCCCCCGCTCTTGCGCGGCGAGTGGCCACGCTCTGCTCGTTCGGAGGCGCTCCAGCGCTTCTTCGGCGTACCGTCAGCCTTGAAGCTCTTCGCGCCCTTCGTCCTGATCTTCGTCGTCGGACGTTTGGACATAACTCACCCATTTCCCGGACCTGTCGGCCCACTGGCAGGAACGTCAGCGGCCGAGCCCCCGCGCCGGCGGCGCGTATCGGTCTGCACGCGCCCTCTGGCGCGTACTCGGGTGCACAACTCAAGGCGCACCCACCCCGGGATCCGCGCGGAATGGCGCGTACCCATTGGAAAAGGAGGGCTGGAGAGACGATCCTCGGGCGCCCCATCGCTTGTCGATGTCGGTTGGCCCACTGTCCCGCACTGCGCTGCGCAGCCGGGGTGTCGCTCGTTGGAGTCCGACTCCGAACGCAGCGACCGGTCAAGACTACCAACGAGTTACCCATCCACCGAATTCCGTGCCGTTCAGAGGAATCCCAACCCAGCGGCCCCGAGTGTTCACGATCCGTTCGCCCCGCCGTCGGAACGGCGAATCCTTTCGACATGGAACAGCGAGTTACGTTGGACACGTGCGGGTTGCGATAGTGACGGAGTCTTTCCTCCCTCAGGTGAACGGCGTGACACATTCGGTCATGCGAGTGCTCGAACACCTCCGGGACGAAGGCCACGAGGCGATGGTGATCGCCCCCCAGGATGCCGGCATGCCCAAGGAGTACGCCGGTTTTCCGGTGACGGGCATCTTGTCGGTGCCACTGCCGGGCTATGCCGAGGTGCGCGTGGCCACCACGCCGCAGTGGCGGTTCGAGCGGCTGTTCACCGACTTCCGCCCCGATGTCGTGCATCTGGCGGCTCCCTTCGGGATGGGACATCAGGCCGCCCTGGCCTGCCAGCGCCTCGGCATCCCGAGTGTCGCGATCTATCAGACCGACGTGCCGTCCTATGCCTCGCGCTATGGCCTGCCGGCCGCGGAGCGCCTGCTGTGGAAGTGGTTCCGCACGGTGCATGAACTCGCGACGGTCACGCTCGCTCCGTCGACCTATGCGCGGCAACAACTGCTTTCCGCCGGGGTACGCCGGGTCGGCCTGTGGGGACGTGGCGTTGACGCCGAGCGTTTCCATCCCGACAAGCGCGATGAGGCCCTGCGTCGTGAGCTCGCCCCCAACGGCGAGAAGCTGATCGGCTATGTGGGCCGGCTCGCGCCGGAGAAGCAGGTCGAAGATCTCGAGGTGCTGGCCAACCTGCCCGGCACCCGCACCGTGATCGTCGGCAAGGGCCCCAAGGCGGAGGAGTTGCGCCAGATCCTCCCCCATGCTGTGTTCCTGGGTCAGCTCACTGGCGACGACCTGCCCCGCATGCTGGCATCGATGGATGTCTTCGTCGCTCCGGGCGAGCTCGAGACGTTCTGCCAGACCATCCAGGAGGCGCAGGCCTCGGGTGTGGCGCCCATCGCTCCGGCTCGCGGCGGCCCGATCGATCTGATCGACGCCTCCCACACGGGCTGGCTTTATGCGCCGGGCGATCTCGCCGGCATGCGGGCGCATGTGCGCGACCTGCTCGGTGACGATTTCAAGCGTCAGGTCTTCGGCCGCAAGGCCCGCGAGGCTGTCGAACACCGCACCTGGGCGAGCACGTGCGCCCAGCTCGTGGGCCACTATGCCGAGGCCATCGAAACGCATCACCAACTGGCGCGGGTGGCCTGACCGCCCTGTCGGATGTCGAGCGGCCCCGGGGAAATTTCCCCGGGGCCGTTGCCGTCTCCATCGGGTCACAAAGTCGTTTCGAACGCCTCAATGCGTGGTGATTTGGCTGTTTACCTGCGAGTATCTCGGCAAGCATGACCATAGGGAAGTGAGTCGACATGCGTCGAACAAGCAACCGATCCGGGTCGAGAAGTCGGGTGTCCGCAGGACTTGCCGCGGCCGCCCTGGTAGCCACCGCTGCGCTCAGCGGATGTGCTGCCGACGAGGGC